>NZ_JBFAMX010000350.1:0-10430 GCF_040659615.1 Nonomuraea sp. NPDC049784 | reverse complement strand
GGCCTGCTGGCCAAGCTCAAGGCGTACAGCCTGCATGGGCCGGGGGTGCGGCGGGGTCACCCTCTTCAGGCAATGGAAGGAGGCTGCATGACAAGGATCGCTCTAGGCAACCGCCATAAGGCGGTAGCAACGAAAGTACGTGCGTTCGTCCGGTCTGATCTCGCCACAATCCACCCGATACCGGCCCGACGCGATCTCCACGCTGATCGCTTCCGCGTCCATGGCGCCTCGTACCTGATTGATCTGGATCTCCGCTCCCGGCGCCGCAGCATCGAGAAGCACCATCGGCCCACTGACGTCCATGGTCGGCCCCTGTTCCCAAGCGATATCACCCAGTTCCGACGCCGCCTGCTCCACGTCGCAACCGGGATCGGCATAGATCCACTGCACGAAAATCCTAAGCCGCTGGAAGTACGTGGTGCGCGCAGGCTCATCCCAGAAAACCAATGCCTGTCCCCCTGCGCTGAACTGGATCACCCCCAGATCGTCAATCGCACATGCCAACTCGTAGTCGTCACCACTCGCACCGGTCCACTCGTTCAGCTCTTTCTCCGCCACGAGTACCAGCGGCCCACCCCGAGGACTCTGCCCAGATCTGCACAACCCTCCCCTTTCCCGCATGACTGCGGCGATGAGATCACACACCACCGCCGCCCTCAAGCTGACGCAGGGAGATCACCGATGACCGATCTGGCCCACCTCCTCGACGGCCTTCGCTGCGCCGCCTGCCACACCATGAACGTCCTCTGGCTCGACCCGGTCCGCGCCCTGGTCGAGTGCGCCGAGTGCGGCCAGGCCGCGCCCGCCGTCACCTACCCCGACGAAGGGAAGACCGCATGACCCATCCGCACGACCGCGCTCTCCCCCGAGCCGTCCGCCAAGCCATGCCGATGGCCCGCGACGTACTCGAAGAGGTCGCCAAGCTTCACGGGGTCTGCATCCGGCCCATCCCGCTGCGGCGGCTCGACACCATCACTGGCAAGTCCGAGATCATCGACGTTCCGTGCGGGGCCGTCCTCGACAGCAAGTGCCCACCGTGTGCCAAGCGCAACCGGCAACTCCGCATGGCCCAATGCCGCGAGGGCTGGCACCTCGACACCGAACCCGCGATCACGCCCGCCGAGCCGAACGAGGAACAACGCTGGCTCGTCGAGTTCCGCGCCGACATGCAGGCCAGACGGGATGCCGCCGAACAGGCCGGCGACGACACCACCGACCTGGACGCCGTCCTGTCCGGCCTCGATGACGAGATCAACGCCGCTGGCATGCGGGGCAGCGTCACCGGATCCGCGGTGCCCAAGCGCACCCGATCCACCCGGCGACGGCAGGACGCACCCGACCTGCCCAAGCGCAAGATGACCAACACCACCCTTGGACGCACCTTCCACGCGCCGGATGGCAAGACCTACCGGCCGTCGCTCTTCGTCACGCTCACCCTGCCCAGCTACGGCAAGGTCCGTGACGGCATCCCGATCGACCCCGACACCTACGACTACCGGCGCGCCGCTCGCGATGCGCTGCACTTCTCCAAGCTCGTGGATCGCTTCGTGCAGAACCTGCGCCGCGTCGCGGGCTACGACGTGCAATACTTCGCCGCCGTGGAGCCCCAGAAGAGGCTGGCGCCACACCTGCACATGGCCATCCGGGGCACCCTGCCACGCGCGGAGATCAAGCAGATCGCCGCAGCTACCTATCACCAGGTCTGGTGGCCACAGGCCGACGAAGTCCGCTTCGACGGCGATCACCTGCCCGTCTGGAACGAGGAGACCGGCTACCTCGACCCGGCAACCGGCGAGGTCCTGCCCACCTGGGACAAAGCCCTCGACGCCCTGGACAAAGACGCCCAGCCCCTCCACGTGATCCGCTTCGGCGATCAGGTGGACGTGCAAGGCGTTCTCGCCGGAACCCCGGACGCCGACCAGTGCATCCGGTATCTGTCCAAGTACCTGACCAAGTCCATCGGCGACACCCTCGACGGCGGCCAGGCCCAGCGCGAGCACGCCGCCCGCATGGTCAACGCCCTGCGCTACGAACCCTGCTCCTCCACCTGCCCGAACTGGCTCCGCTACGGCGTCCAGCCCAAGAACGCCAAAGCCGGGATGGCCCCCGGCCGATGCCGATCCAAAGCACACAAACCCGAACACCTCGGCTACGCCGGACGCCGCGTCCTGGTCTCCCGCAAGTGGTCCAACAAGACCCTCGCCGAACACAAGCAGGACCGCCGTACCTGGGTCCTGGCAGCCCTCGGCCAGGCCGACGAACCCGCCGACCCACACCGCTACATCTGGCGACCCGTCCCGGCCGGAGACGCCAACGTGCCACCCCTCGCCGTACGGCTCCTTCGCTCCGTCCACGAACGTCAACGCTGGCGAGCCCACCTCAGAGAGCTGGAAGCCAGAGCAACCGGACAAGATCTTTCGGCAACTTCGCAGGCAGCGTGAAGGAGGGAGCGACATGGACCAACTGCTGACCGTTGACGAAGCGGCCGATGCGCTGAACACCTCCGTGCGCTTCGTCCGCCGCCTGATCGCCGAACGCCGGATCGAATTCGTAAAGGTCGGACGCCACGTCCGCATCCGCGAGTCCGCGCTGATCGCCTTCGTCGTGGCCGGAACCGTCACGCCGATGACCACCGACACCGTCAAGAGGAGGGCTGCCTGATGGCCAACAAAGAGGGACACCGGCGTTTCGGCAATATCCGCAAGCGCGAGTCCGGCCGGTTCCAGATTCGCTATCCGGGACCGGACGGGCGTCTGCGGACCGGGGGCACGACCTATGCCACCAGAACCGAAGCCGACCGTGCGCTCACGATCATCGAAGCCCAGATGATTGCGGGCGACTGGACGGATCCCGATCGCGGCAAGGTCCTGGTGGGCGACTACGCGCGAGCGTGGATCAAGGAACGTCCCGGCCTGCGCCCCAAGACCATCGAGAACTACACGTGGCTGCTGGAACGGCACATCATGCCGACCCTTGGCGGTGTTCAGGTCGGCAAGCTGACAACCCAGATGATCCGCGCGTGGCGGTCCGAACGGCTGGAGCATGGCGTATCGGTCTCGACGGTCGCCAAGGCGTACCGGTTCCTGCGGGCCGTTCTGATGACGGCGGCGGAAGAAGACAAGTTGATCAGCCGCAACCCCTGCCGCATCAAGGGCGCCGACAATGAGCACACCCCCGAGCGTCCCGTGATCACGGTGTTTCAGGTGTTCGAGCTCGCCGACCGGATGGCGGACAAGCGGTTTCGAGCATTGATCTTGCTGGCCACGTTCGCAAGCCTGCGATGGGGTGAGGTGATCGCACTTCGACGGCATGATCTCGACCTGGTGGCGCGCACGGTCCGGGTCCGGGAACAGCTCATCGAGCTGGACGGCGGGGAGATGCGCCTGTGCCCGGTCAAGTCCAAAGCCGGTCGCCGTACGGTCGGCATCCCCGCAGTGATCGTTCCGGCGCTGACCGAACATCTCGCGTCCTACGTCGAGCCAGAAGAGGACGCCTTCGTGTTCCTCGGCAAGCTGGGCGGGTTCCTGCGGGGCAGCAACTTCCGGCGTGCCGCGAAGTGGAGCGAGGCGCTCAAGGAGATGGGGCTCGCCGGCCTGCACTTCCACGATCTTCGCCACACGGGCAACACGCTCGCCGCGCAGTCAGGGGCGAGCCTGGCCGACCTCAAAGCACGGATGGGGCACGACAGCGATCGGGCGGCACTCATCTACCAGCACGCCACCATGGATGCTGACCAGCGGATCGCGGATGCGCTCAGCGCTCGTGTGGAGGCCGAGAGGAAGAGGCTGGGCCAGGATGGCTAATGGCCCGTTAATGGCCCGAGCACCCCGCCACAAGATCGGTGGCGGGGTGTTTTGGCTGGTGGAGCCTAGGAGATTCGAACTCCTGACTTCCTGCTTGCAAAGCAGGCGCTCTGCCAACTGAGCTAAGGCCCCTTCGACGAAGATAGCTTACCGGGCGGACGAAGCTACCTGCGTCGTACCAAGGTCATCGCTCAACACCAAACTCGGGAAGTCCACGATCGAGTCGAGGATGTGGGTCGCGCCGCCCTTGAGGAGGCGTTCACGGCTGTGCACGCCCGTCATCACCCCCGCCACGATCGACGCTCCCGCGCGCTTGCCGCACAGCATGTCGCTTTCCGAGTCGCCGATGACCGCCACATGGCGTACGTCCTCCACCCCCAGGCGCAGCACCGCGTGCAGGACCATGTCCGGCCAGGGGCGGCCGCGGCCGCCGGCGTCTTCGGGGGAGATGGCGAGGTCGATCTTGTCGTGCCAGCCGAGCACGCTGAGGACGCGGCTCAGCGTGGTGCGGCTGAAGCCGGTGATCAGGGCGAGCTTGATGCCGGTGCCGCGGAGTTTGTCGAGAACCTCCAGGGCTCCGGGCATGGGTGCGAGACCTGCCCGTTCGAGGGTGCCCTCGTAAGAGCGCTCGAACGTCAGGTTCGCCGCCTGGGCCTGGGCCTCGTTTCCGGGGAAGATCCCGCGGAACACATCGATCTTGGGACAGCCCCGGGACCGGTGCACGTGAACCATGGCACGCGCGTACGCTCCGGTCCCGGGCACTATGCCCTGAGTCGCGATCGCCTCGGCGAAGGCGCGCTCGACCATGTCGATGTCACCGACTGTGGTGCCTGCCAGGTCCAGGCACACCAGCTTGATGGGGACGACGTCACTCATCGCCTCGCCGGTCGGTTAGTTCTCGGTGCCGGTCGCCTCGGTCCAGAGATCGAGCTCTGCGCGGTCGGCCTGCACCTTACGCCAGATCAGCAACCCCCCAAGGGCGACCAGCGCCAGAACAAGCAGCTTCTTCACGGTGTGACCCCACTTCTTCGACGGCCTCACCTGCCGGGGTGAGACCCAACAGTTGACAAGCAGCCTAGCAAGGGATGGCTGCGCTCCCGGTGTTGCGCACGGGCCAGATGTGCGGAATGTGCGCAGAACGAGTGTTCAGTCCCAGGTGAGGAGCGACACGCCCGCCCTCGACGACCTTTGGGATCCCCCTTCCGTCCGTCGTGGGCGCCCGCCTGCGTCCCCTCTGGTATCCGCCATCTCGGACAACAGCTCGATCATGCCAAATATCGCGCCCGTGTGCGTGGCTAGGCACGGTCCCGGCTTACGCATGTGTCGCGCCATGTGGTGGTCGATTCGGGCCGGCCGAACCTGCCGGGGCAGCATTACGCGGGAACCCACCGTACGATCCCGTGACCGTCCAGATACTGCTGGGGGGTATAGTGCCGCCTGGGCAGGAACGCAAAAGATCATCACTAGGAGACCGTCATGAGCACCGCCACCTAAACGGTGAAGGGTATGACCTGCGGCCACTGCGTGAGCTCGGTGAAGGAGGAGGTCGGCGAGGTCGCGGGGGTGACCTCCGTCGACGTGGATCTCGCCGGCGGCCTGTTGACGGTCGGCAGCGATGGCCCTGTCGACCCGGCGAAGATCACCGCAGCGGTCGAAGAGGCCGGATACGAGGTGACGGGCCGCGCGTGAACGCGCCGGTGACCGACCTGCGGCCTCGGGAAGCTGGTTACACAGCAGCCCTGTTCAGGACCCCATCCGGCGGCTGCGCCGCTGCGAGTGAGCGCTGCCCCCATCTGACGGCCGGTGCCATCGCGGCGCCCGCCGCCACGAACACCGCACCGAGCAGCAGCCACCCGAGCGTGCCGCCGCCCAGCACCAACGTGGTGAGGACGACGGGCCCGAGCATCCTCGCCACGGCCACGCCGGTGCCGAAGAACCCCTGGTACTGGCCCTGTTTGTCCTCAGGCGCGAGCCCGAAGCCGATCTCCCAGGCACCCGAGGCCAGGAGCATCTCGCCGAACACCTGCAGGCCGACCGCCACCAGCAGGAACAGCCACCCGTACGGGCTCAACGCGAACACCGCGCACGCCGCGAACATCACCAACCCGGCGTTCCGCACCGACAGCGAAGCCGAACGCAGGCCCTTCACGCGCCTGGCCACCCGCACCTGGAAGAGCAGCACCGTGCCGGTGTTGATCAACATCAGTACCGAGACCATCCAGGTGGGCGCGCTCGTACGCGAGGCGATCCAGAGCGGCACGACCAGGCTGAGCAGCGGCATGTAGAAGAGCATCACGGCGTTGATCAGCGTGACGAGCGCGTAGGGACGATCCCTGAGCACCGCCAGCCGAGGGCCGGAGGCGACCTGGGCGACCCGCACGGGAGGCAGCTTGAGCAGGAGGAAGGCCGCGAGCAGGAAGCTCAGGGCGTCGAGTGCGAACACCGCCAGGTAGGCGGGGCGCGTGTCGAGATGGAGGGCGAGCCCGCCCAGGGCTGCGCCGACGGCCAGGCCGGCGTTGAGCGTGGACTGCAGGACGGCCCGCACGACCGTGCGCTCCGCGGGCGCGATCAGCGCGGCGAGCAGGGCCTGGCGGGCGGCCGACAAGCCGGTCTGCGCCGTGCCGTACAGGCAGGCCACCAGTACGAACAGCGCGAATGAGCGGACGAGCATGAATGAGGCGACCGCCGTGGCGGTCGTGAGCGCGAGCAGCACGGCGACTCCGCGGGGCCCGCGCCGGTCGGCCAGATGGCCGAGCGGCACGCCGGCCACCGAGCCGACGGCCCAGCCCAGCGTGAGGCCGAGGCCGATCTCGGTGGCCGACAGGCCGACGATCCTGGCGAAGTAGAACGCGGAGGTGACGAGGTAGACGCCGTCGCCAACAGAGTTCGCAAGCTGGGCAATAGCCAGGATTCGTCGATTTTTCATGGCTTGTACGACGCCGGGGTCATCCGGGTGGAAACGGCCAAGCGGTTCCAGAAGTTGATGGTGGCCACGGCCACGACCAGCGTCGCCAGCTCCTTCTCGGCGAAATGGGCAGCCGCCTGATCCCAGATCTCGTCCGTGACGTCGTCGGTGGAGAGCCTGGTGGCGGCCTCGGTGAAGGCCAGGGCGGCGCGCTCCTGCTCGGTGAAGAACGGGGACTCCCGCCAGACGGCGACCGAGTGCAGCCGGGCGTCGCTCTCCCCCGCCTGCTTGGCGTCGGCGCTGTGCGTGTCCACGCAGTAAACGCAGCCGTTGATCTGGCTGGCGCGCAGCAACACCAGGTACAGGAGGGGCTTGGGGAGCGTGCTCTCCTCGACGAACCTGTCCAGCGCGCCCGCGTGCCGGTAAACGTCGCCCACCAGCGGTCCGAGATTCATTCGTTGTGTCATGCGTCCATCTTGGATCCCACTTTGTCCCGAGATAAGCTCCAATTTCCGTCAAATTGATTGGGCCAAGATGGACGTCCACATCACCCTGGAAGGCCGAGGTGACCTGGCCGCACAGGTCTACCGGCAGCTCCTCGACGCCATACTCGACGGCCGTCTCAGGTCGGGCGAACGGCTCCCCCCGACCAGGGAGCTGGCGCGGAGGCTGGAGATCTCCAGGAACACGGTCGCGGTGGCCTACGACCGGCTGGTCGCCGATGGGTTCCTGGTGGGACGGGCGGGCGCGGGCACGTTCGTATCGGCGGAACCGGTCCGCGGCAGGGCGGCCCCGAAGGGCGTGGTGCGCCCGCGTGCGTTCTGGCGGGAGATCGACGCTCCGGAGGCCATGCAGGGCGCCCGGTACGACTTCCGCGTCGGCGTACCGGACCCCCGCCTCTTCCCGATGGAGACGTGGCGCCGGTTGGTGGCCCGCGAGCTGCGGGCGAGCGCCGCCATGTACAACCGCTCTGCCGGATACCAGCCCCTGAGAGAGGCCATCTCCCGGCATATCGGCATCAGCCGCTCGGTCCACGCCGGTCCCGACGACGTGCTGATCACGAACGGCGCCCAGCAGGCGCTCGACCTCATCGGCCGCGTCCTGATCGAGCCGGGCACCTGCGTGGCCGTCGAAGAGCCCGGCTACCCGCCCGCCCGCGCGCTGTTCCGCTCGCTCGGCGCCCGCGTGGCCGGAGTGCCGGTGGACGCGGAGGGCATCGACGTCCAGGCCATCCCCCGCGCCGCCCGCATCGTGTACGTCACTCCTTCGCACCAGTTCCCCCTGGGCACGCCCATGTCGCTGGCCCGCCGCGCCGCCCTCCTGGCCTGGGCCGAGCGCCGCAGGGCGGTCGTGATCGAGGACGACTACGACAGCGAGTTCCGCTTCGGTGAGCGACCGCTGGAGCCCCTCCAGAGCCTCGACCGCGCGGGCCGTGTCATCTACGTGGGCTCGTTCTCCAAGACCCTGCTCCCCATGCTCAGGCTCGGCTTCCTCGTCGCCCCGGCCTCGCTCGCGCCCGCGCTGCACGCGGCCAAGCGGCTCTCCGACTGGCACAGCGACGTGCCCACGCAGGCGGCGCTGGCCCGCTTCATCGACGAAGGGCTCCTGGCCAGGCACATCAGGAAGGCGACCCGCGAGTACGCCGCCCGGCACGCCATGATTGCCGAAATGCTGACCGGTGACGAGCGCCTGCGCCTGGTGCCGTCCACCGCGGGCCTGCACCTGTGCGCCCGCCTAGCCCCGGGAGTGTCCGTACGTCCCGTGCCGGGCCTGGCGGTGGAGTCGCTGGAGGCGTACTGCGGCAACAGCCCGGCCTAGCCCGGCGTGCTTCTGGGCTACGGCGGGATCACCCTGGACGACATCCCCGAGGGACTGCGGCGCCTACAGACGGCGACGGCCCCAAAACCGGCTTAAAGGTCCCAAAACCGGCCTAAGGATGGCGGCGGCTCCAGAAGCGGCGGGCCCGCTCCCCTGACAGCTCCGGATCGTCGGGCGGCGACGGCTGCTGCACGATGACGACCGTGGTCTTCGCGTGGCGGGCGCAGTACATGCTGGTCGAGGGCAGGAAGATGCGGCTGAGCAGCCCACGCCGGCTCCGCCCCAGCACCAGCAGGTCGCCCTCGCGGGCCAGGTCGACGAGATGGTAGCCGGGATCGCCGACCCGCCCGACGACGGTCGTCCTGATGTCGTCGGGCACGCCACCTGCGACGTCGTCGAACACACCGGCGACCACTTCGGTGCAGCGGGCCTCCTCGCCGGCCCTGAGCGCGTGCTGAACGGGCAGCGCCTCGGGGAAGGGATGGACGGGCGCGCGGCTGACGTGCACGGCGACCAGGGCCATACGGTGCAGCCTGGCCGCCCCGATGGCCCAGGCCAGCGCCCACCGCGAGGCCGGGGACTCGTCCACCCCCACGATCAGCCTCGCACCGCCAGGCAGATCCTGTTCCACGGTGCCTCCTGTTAAGAAGTACGACCATAGTGCGCCCGCTGGTCTGTTACCGGTAGGTGGCACTTTCCGAACTATGGAGTCCTTCGCGAGCCCCGGCGTAGCATGCGGGAGTGGAACGAGGGTGGGTGCGACCCCGTCCCGCCCTCGACCGGCGGCTCGACGGGGCACTTACGTACAGGCTCACCTCGCTCGTCGCAACTACAGGCTACGGGAAATCGACCGCTTTGACCGGTTGGAGCTTGGCGGTGGGCGCGGTATTACACCGGCTCGGGCCCGCCGACCGCGATCTCCCCACGCTGGCGGGAGCGGTCGCGTCGGCCCTGTCGGAGAAGGTGCCCGGTCTGCCCGCCGACCTGGTGACCGCCGCCGAGTCCCCGCTCGGTCCCGACGCCGACGAGCTGTCCAGGGCGTCCGCGCTGGCGGGCGCGCTGGCCGAGGCGCTGGCCAGGCAGCTGCGGCGCGGGCTCGCCCTGGTCTTCGACGACATCGACGCCATCGCGGGCGCGCCGGGCTCCGTCCGTTACGTGGAGACGCTGGTCCGCGCCGCTCCCAGGCATCTGCATCTGGTCACCGCGTCGCGGGCGCCGCTGCCGTTCCCGACCGCCCGGCTGCGCCAGGACCACGAGGTGCTCGATTTCGACGCGACGGATCTCGCGCTCACGCCGGACGAGACCGCCGCCTGGGCGCGCGACCGGCTGGGCGAGCAGGGCGCGGCCATCGCCGTCACGCTGCACGACGCCTGCGGCGGCTGGCCGGCCGCCGTGCAGGCGGCGCTCGACACACTGGCCCGCGAGAACCTCGCCGACTGGCCCCGCACGGCGTCCGGGCTGGCCGCGAACTCCGCCACGCTCGAACGCCTCACGCTCGCCGCGTTCAGGGACCTGCCGCCGGCCATGCGCGAGCTGCTGCGTGCCGCCACCGTCCTGCCCGTGCTGACCGCCGAGCTGGCGGCCACGTTAGGCGCCCCGCCCGGCACGCTCGACTCGCTGACCAGCCGCGGCCTCTTCCTCGAAGCCGGCCAGGACGGCCACCACCTGACCTCCACCAGCAGGCACGTGCTGACCAAGCACGCCCCGCTGGACAGGAACGAGGCCCACGACGTGGCGGCGGTCGCGTCCCGCTGGTACGTCGGGCACGACCAGCCCGAGCTGGCCCTGCGCGCGGCCGTCGCGACAGAACATCCGGGCCTGGCGGCCTCACTCCTCGACTCGTACGGCCTGCGCCTGGCCGAGCGCGGGGACGTGGTCGCAGCGCTGGAGCTGCTGCCCGAGGC
>NZ_JBFAMX010000349.1:0-10502 GCF_040659615.1 Nonomuraea sp. NPDC049784 | reverse complement strand
GGCGGCCAGCGCGGGCAGCGCGATCACGCCGGTGCCCAGCACCGCGCCCACGTACATCGCGGTGCCGTGGCGGAGGGTCAAGCTGCCTGTCTTGGTCACGTCACTCATGTGGATCAGCATCAAGGGCGTGGCCGGGCCGGGCTAGCGGCAGAAACGACATTATGCGTTAAATTCCAGCCATGAGCAGACACGTGGTCGGCCTCGCGGTCACCGACGGCACCCCGGTGTTAGAACTGGCCGTGCCCTGCGAGGTCTTCGGCACCGACCGGAGCGACCTGGTCGATCCGTGGTACGAGCTGCGGCTTTGCGCCGCTGAGCCCAGGCCACTGCGCACCACCGCGGGCCTGTCGATCGACACCCCGTGGGGCCTGGACGACCTGGTCGAGGCCGACACCGTCGTGGTGGGAGCGGTCGCCCGCGCCGTCCAGCTCGCCCCTCCGCCCGAGCTGGTGGACGCGGTTCGCGCCGCTCACGGGCTGGGCAGGCGCATCATGTCGATCTGCTCGGGCGCTTACGTCCTGGCCGCCGCGGGGCTGCTGGACGGCCGGCGCGCCACCACGCACTGGATGAACGGTCCCGACTTCGCGCATCGCTTCCCCGAGATCGACTACGACCCGGTGCCGCTCTACATCGACCACGGCGACGTCATCACGTCGGCCGGCACCGGCTCGGCCATCGACACCTGCCTGCATCTGGTGCGCAAGGACCACGGCGCGGCGGTCGCCAACGAGGTCGCCCGCCGCATGGTGGTGCCGCCGCATCGGGAGGGTGGCCAGGCGCAGTTCACCCGGCCGGTTCCCCAGCCCAGCAGGAACGGCTCTCTGGCCCCCGTTCTGGAATGGGCCCGCGACCACCTGCACGAGCCGCTGACCGTTCCGCGGCTCGCCCAGGTGGCGCACCTGAGCGAGCGGACCTTCGCCCGCCGCTTCCGCGACACCTTGGGCATCACTCCGCTGCAGTGGCTGCTCCAGCAGCGGGTGCGGCTGGCGCAGGAGCTCCTGGAGACCACGGACGAGTCCATTGAGGACATCGCCCGCCTGGCCGGCTTCGCCACCGCAGCGACGTTCCGTTACCACTTCGGCCGGGTCACCAGCGTCCCTCCGCAGACCTACCGTCATGTCTTCCGCTACCGCGCCAATGGGCGGGGCGACAGACCTGAGCAAGGCGATGCGGAATAAATGTAATAGCGGCCGGCCGAAATAGATAAACAAAAGCGATCACGCCTTTGAGTTACGCGCCGGTTGATTGCGTCTGACGGTTGACCACCACCGCAATAATGTCCAAGTGTGAAAGTGGCAGCCTTTCTATCCTCACTGTGGCCTTCGACGGGATGAATCCGCCGAACAGTCGTCATCTGGAGAGGAGTTCGAGTGGGCTTGACACCTGGCTCGAAGAGAAGGACCGAGGCCCCGGCCGGCCTCGGGCGCCGCGCGGTCATGGCCGGCGGCTTGGGGCAGTCCTCGGTTCGGGCCTCCTGGCCGTCACAGACGCCGCGTCCGCCCAGGCGCAGTCGACCGCCTCGCGCGATTTCAACCCGCGCGACTGGGACTCGGTCCGCCGCCAGTTCAACCTGTCAGAGCAGTATCTGCACTTCTCGAGCTTCCTTCTGGCCTCACATCCGGCACCGCCTTCGAGCGTCCCCTCCTCCAGGCCCTTGACCATGTGGATGCCGAGCCCGCCCACCTCGCGACGGAGGTGACTCCGGCGTCCAGCGCCGCCCGCAGGTCCCAGGCGATCCGGGCGGCGCGCAGGGCGATGGGCTCTTGTGGCAGGAGATGGAAGTCCGCCGAACGCAGACCCATGAAGTGGCCGTGGGCGTCCCACATCCCCGGCATCACGGTATGCCGGAGCATCCGCCGCAGGCCCGGCGTAGCTGATCGTGCCGTCGTCGAGGACGACCACGCCATTCTCGACGGGATTTCCTGAACCTGGGATCAATCGTTCCGCTTACACGCGTACCGAAAATAGGTTCCGGCAATATCTTGAGCGGCCGCCGCGCATGACGTGGGAGCGGGCGTGTGTGGTGCGTTTGCTGGACAGGAAACGCCCGACGAGACAGCGACGCCGCGCTGTGAGATCGTGCACGAATCAGGATCGCGAGAGGGCGGGGAGATGGACGATTCGGCTCTTGCGCGGGCCGACAGCGCTGGTGATGATGGACGGGTCTGATCGCAAGCGCCCGACGGGACGAGACACCGAGTTGATCAGGGTCGCCATCGTTGACGATCACCCCATCGCCCGGCGCGGGGTCGCCGCGGTGCTGGCCGACACCGGCGGCTTCGACGTGCTCGCGTCCGTCGGCTCGCCCACCGAGTTCGCCGCGTGGGTGGCTGACGCGCAGACCACGCCCGACGTGGTCATCCTGGATCTCTACCACGACGTCGACCCGGTCCAGGGTGGGCACCGGCCCGGCCTGGACGCGGTGACCGCGCTCGCGAACGCCACCCAGGTCCTGGTCATGTCGGCCTCGGGAGCGCCGGACGACGTGCTGGGCGCGGTACGCGCGGGTGCCAAGGGCTATATCAGCAAGCAGGCTCAGCCCGCGCAGTTCGCCACGGCCGTCGAGACCGTGGCGGCGGGCGGCTTCTGGCTGTCGTCGCAACTCGCCGACATCCTTCAGACCCTGCTCACCCAGCCGCCGCCGGCGCCGTCGCAGCCGCAGCCGCAGGTCAAGCTGTCCCCGCGGGAGGAGCAGGCACTGGACCTGATCGCGCGGGGGTTCACGCACGCCCAGACCGCCACCCGCATGGGGGTCAGCAAAGGCACGGTCGACACCTACGTCGAACGCATCCGCGCCAAACTGCAGGTGGGCAACAAGGCCGAATTGATCAGGGCGGCGCTGGGACGGCTGGACGGTAACAGGCGGTGATCCCGGCGTCCGGTGGGGCGCACCTGGCCCACAGCGAGAAGATGTTGTCCCGTACGGCCGCGCTGTTCCGGCTCGGGGGCCTCGTCCAGATCGCCTCGGCCTTCGCCACCGTGACGGTCCCGTACCGGACGATCTGGCCGGCCGTGCTGCTCGCGCTCGTCGTGAGCGCCGAGAGCGCGCTGATGATCGCGATCTGGTGGCGGCGCTCCCGGATCGACGCTCGCTGGCTGACGGCCGACGTGATGGTGTGCGCGGCGGCGCTGCTGGCCGGCGGCTGGCTCTCGCCCATGCAGGCCAGCCACACCTGGGCGTTCTTCATGTACCCGTTCACCCTGATCGCCTGTGTGGCCGTCGGGGCGGGCTACCGCGGCCTCCACCAAGTGCTGGCCGCGGCCGCCCTGCTGGTGGCCGCTTATCTCGTGGCGACCGCCTTGCTGCACAACGACCCGTGGTGGAACCTGCCGCCCAACGCGCTCAGCTACGTCGCCAACACGGTCATCACCTGGCTGATCGCCCGGGAGCTGCGCCGTTCGGGGGCCGCGGCGGACGCGAGCGAGCAGGAGGCCCTGGCGCGTACGGCGGACCTGGCCCGTGAGCGTGAGGCCACCCGATACAGCCGCGCCCTGCACGACCGGGTGCTGCAGACGCTGGAGATGCTCTCGCAGGGGCACTGGATCTCCGACAAGGAACTGCGTGCCCACGTGGGAGCGGAGGCCGTGTGGCTGCGCGGCCTGGTCAGCGGCACTCCGCCGGACCAGCCGGACGATTTGCTCGCCGGGTTACAGGCGGTGGCGGCCGACCAAGCCAGGCGCGGCCTGCGGGTGGAGCTGAACGGGACCAATCTGTCCTCGGCGCAGACCCGGCAGATCCCGCCGAAGGACGTGGTCGAGGGCGTCTGCGGCGCGGTGCGCGAGGCGCTGACCAACGTCTGCAAACATGCGGGCGTCACCACCGCGGTGGTGCGGGCACGCCTGTCTCCGGCGGCGGACGAGCTGACCGTCAGCGTCCTGGATCAGGGCGTCGGCTTCGATCCCGCCGCCGGTGCCGTGGGGACCGGGCTCGCCGCCTCGATCCGCCAGCGCATCAGGGCTCTCGGCGGCACCGTGATCGTGGACAGTGCGCCGGGGGCGGGCACCCACGTCGAGATGCGCGTGCCGCTGCCGCCGGCGGGTGCGGAGACCTCGTCGGCGGCAGCGGGGATCAGCGGTCAGTAGCAGACCTTCTGGCCCTTGGTGATGTGGTCGTAGTAGCCCCCGCCACAGCCCAGGTGCATCAGGTGACGCGGGCGGGCGCTCTGCCCGCCGTACACGCCGCCGTTCGCGGTGAGCTGAGCGTTGCGCATGAGCGAGAAGTGCAGATGAGGCTCGAAGCCTCCGGTGCCGCCGACCGCGCCGATGACCGTGCTGTTGCCGATCTGCTGGCCGGTGCGCACGTAGATGGCACTGAGGTGGCACACCACGCTCCACCAGCCGCCGCCGTGGTCGACGATCACGTACAGGCCGCAGGTCTCCCAGCCGGACGGGGCCTGGCCCGCGTACTTGACCGTGCCCGCGCCGCCGGGTGACAGGACCGGGTCGCCCTGGTTCATGCCGAGGTCGAGCGCGTAATACTGGTTCATTTTGGTGGAGGTGTTGCAGTTGACGTGGTAGCCCTCGCCGTAATAGCTGCCGTTCTGCCAGGCGTAACCTGCGCCGCCGTTGGCGGCGGAGGTGAGGGGCGTCTGGAGGAACTTGGAGCTCGGCCAGTCGACGCACCCGCCCGCCAGCGGGGGAACGGAGCCGCCGCTGTCGCAGTGCTGGATGCCCGGAGAGTATCCGTCGCTGCCCACGGTCGGCGTGTTCATATACCAGTCGTAGACCCAGGTGCCGTCGGCCAGCCGGTCCCAGGTCCGGAACGGCTGGCCGTTGTAGACCTTGCCGTCCACCTGGTCACCGTTGTTGACCTGGCACGCCACGTCGAGGGAGGTGCCGTTGGGCACGTACCTGATGACGTGGTTGATGTGCGGCTCGCTCTGGATGGCCAGCCCCTGCGCGTCTGCGCCGGTCACCTGATACACGGCAGCGTGGGCGGGCGCGGCCAGGCCGAGGGAGGTCAGCACTGCGGCGAGCGCCACCAGTAACGCGGCGCGTAACCGGGGAAACTGTGACATGGGGGTGTATGTCCTTCCGTTCGAGATTGAGGCGGCTGAGAGTCAGGTCGCTCGGATCAGAACCAGCCCGAGCACTGGGCGTTGTCCCACCAGGGGTAGGCGCGGCGGGTGACGCACACCCGCGCCTTGGTCAGCGGCACGTTCGGGGCGTAGAGCTGGTCCGACCAGTAGGGTCCGCCTGTCGTCGTGCCGTCGAACTCGTAGTGGCGCCCCTCCCTGGCGGGGATGCCGCTGGAGGCCTGCCGTTGGACCCAGATCGCGTAGTGGCCGTTCTCGCTGACGGTGAAGCGTGCCCAGTTCGTCGCGCAGTTGCCGAACCTCATTTCCAGGTAGCCGTTGTAGGGCCGGAAACCGCTGCCTGGGACCGACGAGGCGGTGGCGGAGCAGCCGGTGTCGTTCGGGTCCTTGTCGTCGCAGCCGGTGCCGGAGCAGGTGGCGAGGGCGGTGGCCGTCTGGGCGTCGGCCGCGACGGCCGCGGGGCCGGCGATGGCGGTCACGGCCAGCGCCGTAGCCACTGCGAACTTCCATCGGAGCATGGGTTTGCCTCCTCGGCGTGGGGGGTTCGTTGCCGAGATCGACCATCCCGCGTTGACAGGCCTCAGTCACGTCAGGAAATGTCCAGACGCGTCCTGTCCCCGCAACGCGACAGGTCGCCTGTCGTGCGCTGTCTTCGCCTGCGGGGCTCCACGTGTCCGGCGCCGTCATGCGCGGGAGTCGGCCGCCCCTGACCTCTGAACCACAGAAACGCGACATGACACCGCGCGCCGCCGACAGCAGCGACCGTCTCCCCCGCTTCGGCGAGCTTCGGAGAACGAGAGGAAGCAACCCAGTACAACGCCATGGTCTGGCACTGCGAGACGACTGATCCGGCCCGCAACTGCGTCGACCTGGCATCTCGACTCTCGGAACCCACGGGCTGGAGGCCCTCTGCCAAGCCGTCAGCAGGCGGCTTCCACTGTCCTGTGATCATGGCCGGATATGGCCAGCCCCCTGGCCTGGAGGATGCCTACACTCCCCGGCATGACCTCTGAGCGGAACCGCGAACTGGTGAAGCAGGCATGGCGATCGTTCTCGACTCGGGACAAGGACCTGATCGCGACATTCTTCACCAAGGACGCGGAGTGGCTGGCCCCGCCTGGGAACGCGACCGCCGTTGCGCTCGGCGGGACGCACCACATGGTGGGCAGGGACGCCATCGTCCACTTCCTCACCGTCGACTTCCGGCGTATGTTCGTCGCCGATGTGGCGCTGGATTTCCGCGGGTTCTACGCCGCCGGCGACGTGGTCGTGGTGGAGGAGACCATGCAGGCCACGCTGGCCAACGGCAACGACTACCGCAACGACTACTGCTTCATCTTCGAACTGCGGGACGGGCTGATCCATCAGGTGCGCGAGTACATGGACACCGCCAAGGGGCATCGCATGGTGTTCGGCGAGGCGTGACAGCGTTGGGGAAGCCGGCTGACTTCTTCATCATCCATCTGGCCGAGACCAAGTAGGCGAGCCCGCCCCGCCGCCGGCCTCCTGACAGACGACGCCGGCCTGGGCCTGCGATCAAGACGGCAGCGGGTTGAAAGCCTGAAAGATCCGGCGGGTGGTGGCACCTGACGCGCCAGGTCCCTGGCTCACCCACACCGGCGAGAGGTGGGCGGGCCAGGGAGTGCCGGCTCTCAGGTGCAGGTGTATCCGGACGGAAGTGCGGTGTTGCCGTTCGGGCGGCTCGCCTGGAAGCCGAGGCCGGTGGTGCTGGCTCCGGGGGCGAGGGTGCCGTTCTAGCTGACGTTCCTGATGGTCACGGTCTGCCCGCTGACGGTGGCGGTGCCGTTCCACGAGCCGGTCAGCGTGTGCCCGGCCGGCAACGTGAAGGTGACCGTCCATCCATTGATCGTCGAGGTGCCGGTGTTGGTGATGGTCAGCGGCTGGATGACGTACCCGGTGGCCCACTGGGTCTGCACGGTGGGAACGGCCGTGCAGGTCGCGGCCCACCCATGCTGTTCCGCCCAGAACCAAGATCTCCATCCCGATACCCGAGCACCGCGAACACCGGACACCCAGCCGAGTTCACTGACAGCAGACCCGGTGTCGTCAACTGATCATGCCCCTGCCATCCGGAGGTGTCCGGGGTCCGCCGAGCAGGCGCCGGCGCTCATCCGCGCAACAGCGGTAGCAGCTGGTCGCCCTGGCGCTTGATCTCCGGCAGGTAGGGAGTGTCGGAGAGTACGAAGTGGGTGATGCCGAGGGCCTGGTACTTGCGCAGCGACTTCGCCACGTCCTCGGCCGAGCCGACCAGCCAGGTGGTGCCCGCGCCGCCGCCGCCGAACTTGCCGGGGGTGGTGTAGAGGTTGTCGTCGAGCACCTCTCCCCGCGCGGTCAGGTCGAGCAGCCGCTGCTGACCGACGGCGGTGAACCAGTTCGGGTCGCGCGAACTGCTGCCTTTCGCCATCTCCTCGACCTTGGCCTCGGCGTCGGCCCAGGCCTGCTCGGTGGTGTCCCGCACCAGCGTGGTGACCCGCAGCCCGAACTCCAGCGGAGGATGCTCGCGTCCTAGCTTCTCGCTGAGTTGCTTGAGCCGCTCGATCCGCGCGGCGACGTCGTCGAGTGGCTCGCCCCAGAAGAGCTGGACATCGGCCTCGGTGGCGGCCACCTTCTCGGCGGCTTCGAAGGCGCCGCCGAAGTAGAGCCGGGGGTGCTTGCGTTCGCCCCGGACGACTGTTCGCGGCGCCACGGTGGAGTTTGTGACGCTGAAGTGCTCGCCGTGGTAGGTGACGTTCTCCTCGGTCCACAGCTTGCGCACGATCTGGATGAACTCCTTGGTCCGGGCGTAGCGGTGGGCCTGGTCGCCCTCGCTGTCGCCGTACGCCGCCAGGTTGTCCTTGCCCGACACGATGTTGATCAGCACCCGCCCGCCGGTGAGATGGTCCAGGGTCGCGGCGGCGGAGGCGAAGTTGGCCGGACGCCAGTAGCCGGGCCGTACCGCGATCAGCGGCTGGAACGTCGTCGTCCGCGCGGCCAGCGCGGTGGCGACCGTGAAGGTGTCGGGCCGTCCCCAACCGGCCCCGAGGAGCGCCCCGCCCCACCCGTGCTCCTCGAGGGCCTGGGCATGGCTGGTGAGGGCCTCCAGGCTGTTGTGGTCCGCCACGACGTCGTCGCCGCGGTGCCCGGGCTGGGCCTGGTTCGGGATGTACCAGAGGAATTGCCTAGTCTTCATGTAGGTAAAGCCTAGATTGTGGTCGGGTCACTTCGATACTCCCGACGGGAGATCACTTCGCTTTCTTCGCCGGCGCGCAGGAGCCGGCGTCCATCACCGGGCGCCGGCGAGGCTCTCGAAACAGGGTCGCAGGAGGGCGAGGATGTCGTCGGCGGGCGCTTCGGCCAGGGAACTGAGCTTGAGCAGGTAGCGGTCGACAACCACGCCCGTCATGATCGCGCTGATCAGGCCGGCGCGCAGGTCGGCGTCGCCGGCCGGGATGGCCGCCTCGATCCGCTCCAGCCACTCCGTCGCCGCCTCCCGGAACCCGTCGGCCGCTTCGGCGTGCGTGAGCATCGAGCGCAGCACCACCAGTGACGCCACGGGTTGTCCCTCCAAGCGCTTGCGGAGTACGGCGAGCAGGGCCTCGGCGGGGTCGCCCGGTGGCAACTCGTGGGGCTCGAGACGGGCCGCACGGGCGAACAGCTCCTCTTTCGTCCCGAAGTAGTGCATCACGAGACCGGCGTTGACCCCGGCCGCGGCGGCGACCGCGCGGATCGTGGTGCGCTCATAGCCCAGCTCGGCGAACGTCTCGCGGGCGGCGGCCAGGATCCGGGCTTCGGTGTCGCGGCGTTGCTGCGCGCGGGTGCGGCGGGGCGGCTCGGTCATCGTCTCATTGTACGGGCGTTGAACGAACCCGGATTTCGTTGTACGGTCATTCAATGAACATGCGTTCAACGAAAGTGGTGGAAGAGATCATGCGGGCCGGCCTCACGGGCGACCACAAGCGGTTCGTGGAGCTCATGGCCCCCGACGGGATGATCGAATGGCCGTACCGCCCCGACGGCGTCCCCGGCGAGCTGCGCGGCAGAGAGGCCATCCGGGCGTTCCTGGCCGCCAACAGCCAACTGATCGCGTTCCACGAGTACACCGATGTGGAGATGCACGAGACGCTCGACCCCGAGGTGGTCATCGTCGAGTACGCGGCGCACGGCACGGTCACCGCCACCGGTGAGCCGTTCGAGCAGCGGCCGCTGGCGGTGTTCCGGGTACGGGACGGGCAGGTCGTGTCCTACCGCGACTACATCAATCCGCTGCCCCTCATGGAGGTCTTGCGAGGATCTAGGAGTACCGCTCACACACCGTGAAAGACACGCTCCTGGTGGCCTTCGAGGGTGTCAGCAGGTGGAAGACGATCGTGTGCCGGCCCGGCTCGAAGGCGCCGAAGGGGTTGCGCTGGTTCTTCGCCGTACCGGTCACCCAGTCCGTCTTCCATCCCTCGTCCTGGCCGTCCACGACCCAGCGGTAGCCGTACTCCACCTGCTTGCCCGACGGGCCCTTGAGCAAGGCGACGGGAAAGAGACTGGGCGACCAGCAGCCGTCTCCGGTCTGCTGCCCGTCCAGCGTCAACGACACCAGGCGTACGGTCCCCGCAGCCGCCTTCGTGGTCGCGGTCTTCGGCGGGGTGGTCGTGGGTTTGGGTGCCGGCTGCGTGCGGGTGACGGTGGGTATGGAGCCGCCGGTCCTGGTGGGGCGCGTCTTCTTGGCCGGCGCGCTGGGTGTCTTGGTGGTGCCCTGTTTCTTGGCCGGCGCACTGGGTGGCGGGGTGGGTGCCGGGGTGGCGTCCTGTGCCGTGGCCGAGGGGGCGGGCGCGGCCGTCGTCGCCGGGTCGTCGGACATCCACATGATCGCCCCGCCCACCAGGGCAGCGGACACCGCCAGTGCCCCGGCGCCCGCCAGCATCCCCTTCCAGCGCGGGCGACTCACGGTACGACCCGCCGTACCACCTCGACGGCCCGTCGGGGCGCCTGCCGTACCGGCGGGCGGAGCGCCGATGAGCCGGAGCAGGACGTCCTGCATGGCGGGCCGGGCGGCGGGGTCCTTGGTCAGGCACGACAGCACGATCGGGCGCAGCGGACCCGGCAGGTCGCCCAGGTACGGCTCGTCGTGGAGGATGCGGCGGATCACCGCGGGCAGCGAGTCGTTGCCGAACGGCGGACTTCCTGTCGCGGCGAAGACCATCACCGACGCCCACGCGAAGACGTCCACCGCAGGGCCGAGCGGGGCGCCCGCGAGCTGCTCGGGCGCCATGTAGGCGGGCGTGCCGACGATGCTGCTCGTCACGGTCAGCGAATGGCCGGCCGCGCGGGCGATGCCGAAGTCGATGACCCGCGGCCCATCCCTCCCGAGCAGCACGTTGGCGGGTTTGAAATCGCGATGCACCACCCCGGCCCGGTGGATCGCCGCCAGCGCCGTCGCGGTCGCCACCGCGAGCCGCTGCAGGTCGGCGCCGAAGT
>NZ_JBFAMX010000348.1:0-10518 GCF_040659615.1 Nonomuraea sp. NPDC049784 | reverse complement strand
GGGCCCGGGCGATCGCGACCCGCTGCTGCTGGCCGCCGGACAGCTCCGCGGGCCGGTGGCCGAGCCGGTCGGCCACGCCGAGGGTATCGGCGAGCATGTGCGCGCGTTCGCGCGCCGCGTCGTCGATCCGGCGACCGCCCAGCTCAAGCGGGAGCACGATGTTCTGGAGCGCGGTGAGCATCGGCAGCAGGTTGAACGACTGGAACACGAAGCCGACGTGCTCGCGGCGGAAGATCGTGAGCGCGTCGTCGTCGAGTGATCCGAGGTCGGTGCCGGCCACGGTGACGGTGCCGCCGCTGGCCTGGTCAAGTCCGGCCAGGCAGTGCATCAGCGTGGACTTGCCTGATCCGCTCGACCCCATGATCGCGGTGAACCTCCCTCGCGGGAGGTCGAGGTCGATGCCGCGCAGGGCATGCACCTGGGCATCGCCCCGGCCGTAAATCTTGGTCAGGTCCCGCGCGCTGACGGCCACGGCTTCCTGAGTGGCCTTCTGGGTGGTGGTCGTCATGGCATAGAGGCTTTCGTTTGACCGGGCTGGAGTCGTTCGGGGATCGTTTGTAGGGTGGGCGGTAGGAGGTCGACGGATCTGGGCTGGGATATGCCGAGCGTGCTGGTCACTGCTGCATCCTTGGATCGTGGGTAGGGTCGGCATACATGGGCGGGCAGCCGTCATCGATGGCTTCGAGGCGCAGTTCGTAGTGCCAGGGTTCGTTGCTGTAGATCTGGCACAGCCCGTACTCGGCGCCGTGTTCGGATAGCCACGCCGTGGCATCGAAGTGCCCGATGTCGATCGCGTCCCCGGAGACGTGAACAGAGGCGTCCGCTGTGGCGACCCATCGTGCAGCCTCCATCTTCCGAGCCATACTCGGAAGATGGCCTCGCGAAGCAGCTGATCCTTGAACTCCGGGGGACGCTGCCGGACCGATCGGTCGGTCCTCCCGGTCGCGCCAGACGCCGGCGGCACACCGATCGGACAGCAGGAGGGTCATGGCATTACGGTGCCCGGCACGGTGCGGCCGGTGCCTCCGTCTGAGGTGCCGATGATCGGTCCTCAAGGCTTAGCCGTCAGGCCCGTAGGAGGAGGCAGCCGGGCCCGGGTCCGCACATGATCGAGCCATGATCCCGCTGAGCCTTGCCCAGATCGCCGCCGTCACCGCGGGCACCGTGTCCCGCTCGGAAATACGGTTTCGTGCTGTGATCAGGGGTTTTGCTGAGCGATCAGGACGGTGGCTGCGACCATCGCGATGTGGTGTTGACGCTGGTCTACCGGTTGGTGAGGGGCTTGTGCGGCCTGCGGCCTGCTGGCGGTGCTGGTCCGTTCTGATCTGTCCAAGGATGTTGAGTTGCTGGTGCTCCGTCACGAGAACCACGTGCTCCGCCGTCAGCTCGGCGGCCCGCCGCGGTGGGGTCATGTCGATCGGCTCTGGCTTGCGGCGTTGTCGCGGCTGATCTGCCGCCGCCGGTGGACGGAAGTGTTCCCGGTCACCCCTGCGACTATCTTGCGTTGGCATCGTCACCTGGTAGCGCGTAAGTGGACCTTCACGGACAGGAGGCGCCCGGGACGGCCCTGCACCCGCCGGCCGCTCAAGGCGCTGATCGTGCGGATGGCGCGGGAGAACCCGACCTGGGGGCATAGAAGAATCCAAGGCGAGTTGGCACGCCTGGGGTACTCGATCGCCGCCTCTACGGTGTGGGAGATCCCGCACGGCGGCCGGTATCGATCCGGCGCCCCGCCAGGCCGGGCCGACCTGGCGGCAGCTCCTGGTCGCTCAGGCCCACGCGATCATCGCGTGTGACTTCCTGGTGGTCGAGACGGTGCTGCTCAAGCGGCTGTATGTGCTGATCTTCATCGAGCACGGCACCCGGAGACTGCACCTGGCCGGAGTAACCGCGCACCCGACTGGAGCATGGACGGCGCAGCAAGCCCGCAACCTGCTCATGGATCTGGGTGACAGCATCGCCGGCCTGCGGTTCGTGATCCACGATCGAGACCCGCTCTTCACCGCCGCCTTCCGGGAAGTCTTCAAAGCTGAAGGGCTTCGTCCATCACCACGCTGCCACGGACGCCGAGGATGAACGGCGGCCAAGGTCTCATCCGGCACCGGGACCATGCGCCGTGATCGGTTGGTCTTGGGATCGACGAACTGTAGTGACCCGTCCGCCCGCACCGACCCGGCGCCCAAGGCGTTCTGGGACGACGTGGGCTGGCAGGGCCGCGAACTGCTCGGCGACACCGCGCACTAAGGTGCGCTTCCGGATGGGCACGGAGCAGCCTCAGACTCGTCGGCTGAGCCGTACCACGATGCTCTTCGAGGTCGGGGTGTTGGATGTCTCCGCGACCGAGTCCAGGGGCACGAGCACGTTGGTCTCCGGGTAGTAGGCCGCACAGCAGCCACGCGAGGTCGAGTAGGCGATCACACGAAACCCCTCCGCCTTGCGCTCTCCGTCAGGCCATTCGCTGATCAGATCGACGGTCTCACCGTCGGCGATGCCGAGATGGGCGAGGTCGTCGGGATTCACGAAAACGACCCGGCGGCCGCTGCGGACACCGCGGTAACGGTCGTCCAGCCCGTAGATGGTCGTATTGTACTGGTCATGGCTGCGCACCGTCTGAAGAAGGAGCCGCCCTTCAGGGATGCGTAGAATCTCAAGGGCGTTGACGGTGAAGTTGGCCTTCCCCGTGTCCG
Organism: Nonomuraea sp. NPDC049784; assembly: GCF_040659615.1. Classification (NCBI taxonomy): domain Bacteria; kingdom Bacillati; phylum Actinomycetota; class Actinomycetes; order Streptosporangiales; family Streptosporangiaceae; genus Nonomuraea; species Nonomuraea sp. NPDC049784. The sequence goes on along the minus strand of NZ_JBFAMX010000348.1, from coordinate 7,831 downwards.
TGTTGAAACGCCGTTCGTCACGTGGCCCGTTGGGCAGGGTGAAGCCTCCCGGGGCACGCACCCGGGCGTTGAAGTCGTCGAAGCCGGGCACCACGCGTTGGATGCTGTCACGGATGGCATCGTTGTCGGACTCGAAGCGCTCCCACGGGATGTCGGAGTCCGCATCCTGGCCGAACATCTTGCGGGCGAGCCTGCAGACGATGGCGACCTCGGAGAGCAGATAGTGCGAGGCCGGCCGCAATCGTCCCCGGGAGGCGTGGACCATGCCCATGGAGTCCTCCACGGTGACGAACTGGTCGCCGTCCCGCTCGGTACGGCCCAGCGTGGGAAGGATGAGCGCCTGCTCACCGCACACGGCGTGAGAGCGGTTTAGCTTGGTCGACACCTGAACGGTCAACCGGGCCTTACGCATCGCCGCCTCGGTTACCTCCGTGTCCGGGGTCGCGGCCACGAAGTTGCCACCCATTGCGAAGAACACCTTGGCCTGCCCGTCGCGCAGCGCTCTGATCGAATCCACGACGTCGTGGCCGTGCTCGCGCGGCGGCTCGAACCCGAACTCCTCGCGCAGCGAGTCGAGGAACGCCGCGGAAGGTTTCTCGTAAATGCCCATAGTTCGGTCGCCCTGGACGTTGGAATGTCCACGCACGGGGCAGACACCGGCGCCTGACCGGCCGACGTTGCCGCGCAGCAGCAAGAAGTTGACGACCTCGCGGATGGTGGGCACGGAGTTCTTGTGCTGGGTGAGACCCATCGCCCAGCAGACGATGACCGACTTAGCTTTGATGACGTCCTCGACCGTGTCGTCGATCGCCGTCCGGGGCAGCCCGGTTGCCTCCTCGACGTCCGCCCAGTCGAGCTTGCGTATGTTCTTCTCCCAGTCGTCGAAGCCGTTGGTGTGTGCCTCGACGAACTGGCGGTCGATCATCGAACCGGGCGCCGCGTCTTCGGCCTCGAGCAGCCGCCGCGACAGGGCCTGGAAGAGGGCGAGATCCCCGTTGAGCCGGATCTGGAGAAACCGATCCGCGAGTTTGGTCCCATTTCCGATGACTCCAGCAGGTCGCTGTGGGTTCTTGAACCGCATTAGGCCAGCCTCGGGTAGCGGGTTCACCGCGACGATGCGGGCGCCGTTCTCCTTGGCCTTTTCCAGGGCCGACAGCATGCGGGGATGATTGGTGCCGGGGTTCTGGCCGACGACGAAGATGAGGTCGGACTTGTAGAGGTCCTCAAGCGAGACCGTGCCCTTGCCGATGCCGAGCGTCTCGGTGAGTGCCGAGCCGCTGGACTCGTGGCACATGTTGGAGCAGTCCGGCAGGTTGTTCGTGCCGTAACGGCGCACCAGGAGCTGGTAGACGAACGCGGCCTCGTTCGACGTGCGACCGGAGGTGTAGAAGAGCGCCTCGTTCGGGCTGTCGAGCTCTCGAAGCTCCTTCGCAATGATGGAGAACGCCTCGTCCCATGACACTGGCACATAGTGGTCGGAGCCGACCGGCTTGTGCATCGGCTCGGTGAGCCTGCCCTGCTGGCCGAGCCAGTAGTCCGTACGCTGCGCCAGTTCGGTGACGGCGTGCTCGGCGAAGAACTCGTGCGTCACCCGCCGGAGCGTGGCCTCCTCGGCCACTGCTTTCGCGCCGTTTTCGCAGAATTCTGCCGGGCTGCGGTGCGTCCCTTCGGGCCACGCACACCCCGGGCAGTCGAAGCCGTTCTTCTGGTTCACCTGTGCCAGCGTCAGGAATGTGCGCTTGACGCCCATCTGCGCGTACGAGATCGCCAGGGAATGAGCCACCGCTGGGGCTCCTGCCGCCCACTCCTTCGGTGATCCCACCTGGAGGCCCTCGTCGCCAACGTCCCGCCGCGGAGCCCTTTTAGCCACCCGATACCCCCTTTTCTGGCCATCCGCCTTGTGTAAAGGTACTGCCTGGTGATGGCCACGCTCCCGGCCGGGGAGCCAGGTCAGGCATCGACAGCCGAGGGGCAGTCGTGGCAGGTCCCATGCCGTAGCAGCGGCTCCATAGCGCAGCTAACTGACTACGCCAAGCAAGGATAGACAGACAGTATCAATGCCGACATACTACTCATCTATGCCAGAAGATGGTCAAAAGCTGACATTTCCCACATCGGGTGGGTTTCTCAGTCGCTCCCGAACGATAGCGCCCCCTACCTGGAGCCGGTGGTTGGTCCCCCCTGCCGCGCTTTCGGTGCACCTCGCCATTGGACAGGCCTATGCGTGGAGCGTGTTCAAGCCGCCGCTTGAGTCGGCGCTTCACCTGTCTGGCACCCAGAGTGCCCTTCCCTTCCAGCTCGGCATCGTCATGCTGGGGCTGTCCGCCGCTTTCGGCGGACCTCTGGTCGAGCGCAACGGCCCGCGCTGGGCGATGTTCATATCGATGGTCTGCTTCTCCGCGGGGTTCCTGATCTCCGCGCTTGGCGTGGCGACCCGGCAGTACTGGCTGGTGGTCCTCGGGTACGGCTTCGTGGGCGGAATCGGCCTCGGCATCGGTTACATCTCGCCGGTGTCCACGTTGATGAAGTGGTTCCCCGACCGCCCTGGCATGGCGACGGGCATCGCGATCATGGGCTTCGGTGGCGGCGCGCTCATCGCCTCGCCATGGTCGACGCAGATGCTCGGCTCCTTCGGGACCGCCACGGGCGGAATCGCGGAGGCGTTCCTGGTGCACGGCGTGGTCTACGCGGTCTTCATGTCCCTGGGCGTGCTCCTGGTCCGGGTTCCACGGGACGGGTGGCGCCCACAGGGGTGGGACCCGGCGCGGTCGACCGCGCGAGCGCTGGTCACCACCGCGAACGTCTCGGCACGCAACGCGATTCGCACGCCGCAGTTCTGGTGTCTGTGGATCGTCCTCTGCTTCAACGTGACCGCGGGCATCGGCATCCTGGAGAAGGCCGCGCCCATGATCACGAACTTTTTCGCGAACACGGCCGCACCGGTCTCGGTCAGCGCGGCCGCGGGTTTCGTGGCCCTACTGTCGCTCGCGAACATGTCAGGCCGGATCGTGTGGTCCTCGACCTCCGATCTCATCGGGCGGAAGAACATGTACCGCGTCTACCTCGGTGTGGGCGCCCTGCTGTACCTGGTGATCGCGCTGGCGGGGAACGCCCACAGCTTCGTGTTCATCCTGTGCGCGATGGGCATCCTGTCCTTCTACGGAGGAGGGTTCGCCACCGCCCCGGCGTATCTGAAGGACCTGTTCGGTACCTACCAGGTGGGCGCGATCCACGGCCGCCTTCTCACGGCCTGGTCCACCGCGGGCGTCCTCGGCCCGCTGATCGTGAACGCCATTGCCGACTCTCAGAAGGCCGCCGGCAAGACGGGCCCCGCCCTCTACACCACATCCCTCTACATCATGATCGCACTGCTGGCGATCGGCTTCCTGGCCAACGAGCTGATCCGTCCCGTGAACGCCAAGTTCCACGAGCCTCAGGCCATGGGGGTCGGCGGACAGGACATCGTGGCCACCACGCAAGGAGGATCATGATGGCGGACCAGCACGGCGGGGCGTCAGGGCGCATTCCCCTGATGATCCTGGCCTGGGCCTGGGTGAGCCTGCCCTTCGCCTACGGCGTCTACGAGTTGCTGCTGAAGCTCGGTCAGCTCTTCAGCGGCTGAACGCGGCCTGGCCCGCGGTCGAGAACCAGGCCGCCGCACGTCAGCTCGGATCAGACGACGGTGAAGCAGGGAAGACCGATGCTCCTGCCGTCCCTGAAGCCCTCCACACAGATCTTGGTCTGGCTGGGGAAGTGCCGCTGCGGGTAGACCGAGCTGCGGTACGTCCTGTTAGACGAGAGGGTTTCGGTGTGAGTCCACTGACTCCACCCGTTCGAGCTCCACACGCGGGCACGGACCGTGCCGACGCGAGCGGGAAGACTCCACGGAACCGAGACCTCGAGCCTTGTACCGCATCAAATCTCGTACACAGGGCCTGAGCTGGTATTTCTTTGAGTCACCTAGGCAGCTCTGTAGTACTCGTTGATCGCCCCGCCGACCACTCTTCGACGCTGGACCCGGCCTTCCATCGGAGTGGCGACTCGCTCGTCCTGATCTGGTGGGCGTTGTTGCCGAGCCTGGTGCGGTCGATGCGCGTTGTAATGACCGGCATATTCATCGAGGATCGATCGCAGGTGCCGTTCGTCGTAGATCAGCATGCGGTCGGTGCATTCGGCCCGTACGGTACGTACCCACCGCTCGGCGTAGCAGTTCGCCCGCGGCGTGCGCGGCGGAGTCTTGACCACCCTCACACCCGCGCCGACGAAGACCTCGTCGAAGACGCCGGCGAACTTGGCGTCTCGGTCGCGGATGAGGAAGCGGAACGAGCCGACCCGCTCACCCAGATCCATGAGCAGGTTGCGGGCCTGCTGAGCCGTCCAGCTGCCGGTGGGGTTCGCGGTCACGCCCAGGATATACACGCGCCGAGTGGCCACCTCCATGACGAACAGCACGTACAGGCGCTTCAAGAAGATCGTGTCGACATGGAAGAAATCACAAGCCAACAGGCCTTTCGCCTGGGTGCGCAGGAACGTCCACCATGAGGTGTCGACGTTTCGGGGAACCGGGCCGAACTGCCGGCTCCGGAGGATCCGCCGCACGGTTGCTTCGCTGACCTCGTGGCCGAGCCGGACGAGCTCACCGTGCACCCTACGGTATCCCCAGGCTGGGTTCTCCCGCGCCAGGCGCACCACCAGGTTCCGGATCTCCTTGCTCGTCCTCGGGCGGCCAAGCCGCCTCGGATACGTCCAAGCGTGTCGGACCAGGCGGCGGTGCCAGGCCAGCAGCGTGCCCGGCGTGACCAGCCGGTGAGCGCGCAGGACGGATGGTAAGAAGCGCGCCAGCGCGGCCAGGACCGCCCGATCGGCCCAGTCCGGTCTCGGCCGGGCTACCTGACGCCGCAGCACCGCCACCTCATGCCTGAGCACCATGATCTCGACATTCTTGGCCGTCTCACTTCGACCCAGTAGCGCCAGCCAGTTGAACAACCGAATCATGATCAGATATAGGAGGCGGAGAGACACGGACTGATCTTGCCGTCCACCGCCGCCTTGGTCGACCCGCAGGTCAAACGCACTACGCTGACTTTTGAAGCGGTACAGGGCGGCGCCCTCGAGATCGCCACCACGATCTCGGAGCATGATCCGATCACGGTGCGTTTCACCGGAGAGCTGACAAACGTACAGACCGAGGCGGTCACCGCGATGGCCAAGCACCTCACGGGAGTCCTGATGGCGCCGCCCGGCGCGGGCAAGACCGTGATGGCCTGTGCACTGATCGCCCGGCATCAAGTGCCAACTGCGATCATCGTGAACCGCGCCGAACTGCTCGACCAATGGAAGGAACGGCTGACGACGTTCCTCGATCTTGACGGAGCGCAGGTGGGCGCCAAGGGCAAGGGCAAAGACAAGCGGCACGGTGTCGTCGATGTCATCATGCTGCAGTCCGTAGCCCACCGCGACGCCGACCCGTCACTGCTGGACGCGTACGGCATGGTCATCGTCGACGAATGTCACGCGGTCGGTGCTCCGGCCGCCGAGGCCGCCATCCGTCAGGTGGCCGTGAAGCGCTGGATCGGGCTATCGGCGACGCCGTACCGGGCCGACCAGATGGACGCGCTCATCACGATGCAGTGCGGACCGATCAGGCACGAGATCACCGCCGAGGTGCCGTTCGCCCAGCGGCTCGTCGTTCACGCGACCGGCTTCAGCACCGAGGAGATCGGAAACGACGGCGCCTCCTTCCAAGCGATCTACGGCGAACTGGCCGCAGACGACACCCGGACCGCCCAGATCGCCGCCGACGTCGCGGACGCGGCACGCCGGGGTAGAAACAGCCTGCTCTTGACCAATCGAATCGAACACCTCCAATGCCTGGCCGCGGTCCTGGAGGACAAGGGCTTGGCAGCGACACTCCTGCACGGGCAACTCGGCGCCGCAGAACGCGACCACGTCCGCACACGCCTGGCCGATACCGAGGCAGGCCCGCTGGTGCTGGTGGCCATCGACAAGGTCGCAGGTGAGGGGTTCGACTGCCCCGGCTGGACGCCCTGTTCCTCGCGATGCCGATCTCGTTCAAAGGAAAGGTGATCCAGCACGTCGGCCGGATCATGCGAGCAGCCGCCGCGAAGCACGACGTCGAGGTGCACGACTATCTGGACGCACAAGTCCCACAGTTGGAACGCATGTACGGCAAGCGGCGCCGCACCCTCACCCGCCTCGGCTTCACCACCACAGCATCCGACTCAGGCGGACGCACACCGACCACCGCCGCTCCCTCGAGCCCCACCCCACCAGAGATCGCCCGGCCAACCGGCCAGCAGCCGACCGCATCGCAGGTGCGCGCGTGGGCTCGCGAACAAGGACTCCTGGTCGCTGACCGCGGCAGACTCCGCCCCGACACCTGGGAAGCCTGGCATGCCGCCGCCGGCACCATGCCCGAGAAGAACCCGTGACTCGAAGAGAACCCGTGTGGCACGGACGGATGCTGCCCATCGGCGCGAGTAAGGCTCGGCTACCAGTTACGCTGAAGGTGCAACACAGGCGCCCGCGACGGAGGGAGTCGAGCGACGGTGAGCGTGGACCTCGAACACGAGCCCATTCATGACCTCGCCCGCCGGGTCATCCGGTTGGCCGAGGAAACCCAGCACGCCGCTCAAGTGCTCGAACGCCGTCTGGAAGCGCTGGAACGCCGCTCTGAAGCCGCTGGCAGAGCCGAACGCATCCTGAGCATCGCCGCCGGCATGCGAACCCACCTGGGTCAGGACCGGCTCTCCATTGAAGACCTGTACGACCCGGACACCGGCCTACCCGCGTGATCATCGATTCCAGCGCCATCATCGCTGTCATCAACGGCGAGCCCGAGGCCGCCCAATTCGCCCACGCCATCGCCGCAGCCGTATGTCGCATCTCGGCTGTCAACTACGTCGAAGCGGCCATCGTGGCAGACAACCGTGGTGAGGCCATGCGCAACGCCTTCGACACACTCGTCGACGAAATGGGCCTCATCGTCGAGCCGGTAACGCCCCATCAGGCCAGGATCGCGCGGCAGGCGTACCAGATCTACGGCAAGGGCAACAACTCCAAGGCCAGGCTCAACATGGGCGACTGCTTCGCCTACGCTCTCGCCAAAGACCTCGACCAGCCCCTGCTCTTCAAAGGCGAGGACTTCCCGCACACCGACATCACCCCCGCACAGCCCTGACGGTCAAGCAGTCCCCTTGCCAAGGGTGATCACAGGGGTTCCCGCAGGAGTATCGTGTGCTGCTGTGACTCGCCGCCCCCCTGACGATCATCTGGATGAACTAATCGAGCAGGCGCTCGTGGACGCCTACGACGATGATGAGCAGCTCTCCGGCTTTCATGTGATGATCAGCGACAACCTGGCGGTGCCGTTCGAGACGACCGTGCTCGGCCTGAAGGTCACCATCACCGCGATCGACTTCCTGGTAGGTGGTGGCATCGTGGCGATCTGCCGCCATGGCAAGCACAAGCAGGCGATCGGCATCCTCGACCTGCCGCTGCCCGACCCTGTGCCTGCCGAAAATTACGTCCGTGCAGTTCAAGCGACATGTGAGTATTCGTGGAGGATTCCGCCGAGCCGGTCGTGTCGGTGGATGTTCAGGTCGAGGATGCGCGCCGGTTCGGTGATCGGGTCATGAGAGCGGGGAACTTGCCGTCACGGTCTCGAATCAGGAACCGGGCCCGGCAGCCCGCATCCTCCAGATCAATGACGAGGTTCCTTAGAGTGCGTTTCGCGAGTCCATGCCAGTGATGTCGCAATGTGATCGGACGGATTTGTAGCGTTACCACCGGTTGGCGGGCTGGGATGTGC
>NZ_JBFAMX010000347.1:0-10564 GCF_040659615.1 Nonomuraea sp. NPDC049784 | reverse complement strand
GCCGCTGCGCCCCCGGCAGCGGCTGGCCGAGCTGGAGCAGCTCGCGGTGCGGCTGTTGCGACAGGCCGCCGTGCGGATGCTGGTGATCGACGAGCTGCACAACGTGCTGGCCGGGCGCGACGGGGCGCGCCGTGAGTTCCTCAACCTGCTGCGCTTCCTGGGCAACGAACTGAAGATCCCGCTGGTCGGCGTCGGCACCCGGGACGCCTATCTGGCGATCCGCTCCGACGACCAGCTGGAGAACCGCTTCGCCCCGTTCGTGCTGCCGCGCTGGGGGCCCGGCCAGGAGACGAGCACGCTGCTGGCCAGCTTCGCCGCCGCTTTCCCGCTGCGGCGTCCTTCCTACCTGGCCACTCCGGAGATGACCGAGTACCTGCTGGCCCGCAGCGAGGGCACCATCGGGGAGTTGGCCGCGCTGCTCACCGAGGCTGCCGTCGCGGCGATCGAGTCCGGCGAGGAGGCCATCAACCAGCGCACCCTGCTGCTGGCCTCCTACGCCGGCCCGACCGAGCGGCGCCGCAAGTTCGAACGCGAGCTGGTGTGACACACACGGACCTGCCGGAGGGTCTGCGCCGCTGGCCCGTCCACCCCGAGCCTGCCCCCGGCGAGGCGCTCACGTCCTGGCTCGGCCGTCTTGCCGGGCTGTACCGGCTGTCGGTCGAGCAGCTGCTGACGCACAACCTCGGCGCGGCGTCGGCCGAGTTCGACCGCGGCGCGGACCTGGACTACCGGGTGCCGACGATCATCATGCACGCGCTCGCCGCACGGACCGGCGTCACGGTGAGCCGGCTGCGCCCGATGACGATCACCGGGTGCGTGCCGTGGCTGGCTGACACTCTGAATCCCGCTGATGGCCCAAAAGCTTTCGCCACCTATGTCCGGCAGGACTCGGTGCTGCTGCCGCCAGGTCAGGCCGGGTACCACGTCGTCAATCGCTGGCGGCCCTGGCTGCCGCTGAGCGGCCGCCCATGGCGGACGGCCCGGCGCATCTGCCCCACGTGCGCAGCCGACCCGGGGCGCGGCGTCGTCTTGCTCGCCGCGCTCCCCCTCATGGCCAGCTGCGCGGAGCACGGCTGCCGCCTGGAGAACCTTCACGACGTTCGCCGGGCCCACCGCTACGGCGAGTCGATGACCCCTCGCCCGGTCCCGGACGCCGTCGCCGCGCTGGACCGGCTCACCTTCGAGGGCATCGCCACCGCGGCGGTCACCTTGCCCTCGCGCACAGTGCACGTCGGGGAATGGCTGCGGCTGCTGCGTACGCTGCTGGACGAGGTCAGCATGGTCGACTCCGGGGCCGGCCCCGGCTCGGCCGCCCTCCTGCACCAGATCTGGGACGCCGCGGATCTGCCGTTCCGGGCTGGCCTGTCCTTCTGGCGGCCGTACGAGCGGCTGAGCCCATCGCGTCAGGAAGCGATGCTGCAGGCGGCGGCCACCGCGGTGCAACTGGCCGCGAACGGGAGGATCATTCCCGGCGGCACGCTCGGCTCAGCGCTGCAACCGGCTCCACATCGGCGGAAAGGCAGCAGGTGAGGCGAGTCAGCCCATGGCAGGCGCCGCTGCCGCGTTGGCGTCGTGTTCGCGCAGCATCCGTAGGACTGTGGCCGGGGACGGGTGCCGGCCCTTCTTCTTGCCTTTGGTGATGACGAGCCGGGCGGCGATGTCGCGCAGGCTGAGGTTCTGTGCGCGCAGGTGCAGGGCCATGGTGAGCATGTTCTCGTCGGTGACGGCGGCGCCGCCGATGGTCTTGCCGCGGCTGCGGGCCGATTCGTGGCCTTCCAGGGTGCGGTCGCGGATGTACTCGCGTTCCATCCCTGACAAGGCTGCGAGCACGGTGAACACGACGCCGGAGGGGTCGTGGGAGCCCTGCAGCTCGCCGGTGAGGAACTCCAGGCCGATGACGGCGGCGCGCAGCTGCTCGGCCAGGGCGGCCAGGTCGAGGCCGCGGCCGAGCCGCTTGTGCTCGTGCACCACGAGGGTGACCGCGATCCCCGCGGAGCGGAGCTCGCGGGCCAGGGCGACGGCCTTGTCGAGCTCGGGACGGGTGGTGGCGCGGGTGGAGATCTTCTCGGAGAAGACGCGGGTGACTCCGGCGGCCTGGAGCGCGTCGAGCTGGGTGTCCAGGGACTGGCGGACGGTGGAGGCGCGGGCGTACCCGATGCGGACGTGCCCGGCCGGTGCGGCGCCGGCCGCGGCAGGGCGGGGCAGCTCGATCCAGGCCGTGCCCGGCTTGCGGACCGGTGGGGTGGCCACGGTGAGCGCTTTGGCGAGCGCGGGCACGAGCCGGAAGCGGGCGGTGTGGTACTGGACGGCCACCTTGCCCTTGCCGGTCCGGCAGGGCGAGCCGGCCGGGGCGGCGCAGGAGGTCATCGGGCAGGCGTGGGCCTCCACGCGGAGGTAGTCGTCGTCGCGCACCCCGGGATCGTTTCATAGGAGTGTTTCACACCGCTACTCATTTGAACCGACTCATGAAACGGCGTTCGCCCTGGACGCGTCCGGCCACGGGCGGCGTTTCATAGGTGGCCGCTTATGAAACAGTGTTTTCCGCTCCGGCGATGTGACCGAAGGTCCCTCTCGTGCCACGAGCTGGACCGAGCCAGCGGCGATCACTCGGCCGGCCGCCGGGCGCTCGCGTCCTCAGCGCCAAAGGCTTGGAGGAAGGTGTGGGCGGCAGCGCGGGCGATCTCCTGCAGTTCGGTGTCGCCGATCTGGCGGGTGCCCATCTGGGAGCGTGACTCCAGCGGGCCGATGAGCAGGGCCAGGAAGTGTTCGGCGGCCTGGTCGGGGTTGGTGGCGTGTAGGCGGCCGGTGAGGATGAGCCGCGCCAGCCGGTCGGCCAGCGCCTGGCTGAGACGATGCGGACCGCTCTCCACGACGATGTCGAGGATGTCGGGGAAATGCGTGAGCTCCGCGTAAAGCAGGCGCCGCAGTGCGCAGGAGCGCTCGTCGGCATGCAGGCGGACCAGATGGTGGCCGACCTCCTCCAGGGTGCCGCGGAGGTCGAGGCCGGGCTCGCTGAGTGGCTTCAGTGCGGCGAGTCGCTGGTCCAGCACGCTTTGGGCTGCGGCCTGGATCGCGTGGCGGAAGAGGGTCGCCTTGTCGGTGAGGTGGTTGTACACCGTGGGTTTAGCCACGCCGGCCTCATCGGCGATCTCCTGTACGCAGGCCTGGGCGTAGCCCTGCCGGGCGAATACGGCGAAGGCGCCGTCCAGGATCGCCTGCCGTTTGTCGATGCGTCCGCGTGCGGTGGCCATGTCTCGATTGTACTCACTGGTTCAACCACCTGAACGTTTAAGTTGCATTGAATTCCTGAGATAACTACTTTGAACCCATGAGTTCAACACTTCCAGATGACCGCTTGGACCGGCCACTCCTCGCCTTGATCGGTGTCGTCCTGCTCGGCGGCTTGCTGGGCATCCTCAACAGCACGATGGCCGCAGTCGCCACCAAGACGCTGGCGAGCGCCCTGGACGCCTCGCTCAGCACGGTCGGCTGGGCCTCCACCGGCTTCCTGCTCGCCGTCACCGCCACCATCCCCTTTACCACCTGGGCCGTCGACAAGTACGGCGGACGGCGGCTGTGGCTGGCTGGCCTGGCGGTGTTCGTCTCCGGATCGCTGGCCGCCGGCCTGGCCTGGAACGCCGGCAGCCTGATCGCCTTCCGCATCCTGCAGGGCTTCGGCGCCGGGCTGCTCGACCCGCTCGTGCTGATTCTGCTGGCCCGCGCGGCCGGACCGGCACGCGCAGGCCGCGTCATGGGCCTGATGGGCGTGGTGCTGTCCCTCGGCCCGGTCCTGGGGCCGATCGCGGGCGGCGCCGTCCTGGGCGGCCTGTCGTGGCGGTGGATGTTCCTGCTCAGCGTGCCCGTCGGTCTGATCGCGTACCTGCTGGCCGTACGCGTGCTACCCGCAGACCCCCCGGCCGGACGACACCCGGTGGTCCCGCTCGACGTCCTGGGGCTGGCCCTGCTGGCGCCGGGGTTCGCCGCGCTCGTCCTGGCCCTGTCGCAGACGGCCGAGCACGGAGCATTCACCGCCTGGCAGGCGCTGCTGCCGCTGGCCGCGGGCATCGTCCTGATCACCGGCTACATCCTGCACGCGCTCGGCTCCCGCCGCACGCCGCCGCTGATCGACGTGCGGCTGTTCACCAGCCGGGGGTTCACCGCCAGTGTCACCATCATGGGCCTGGGCGGGCTGGCCAACTTCGCGACCCTGTTCGCGCTCCCGCTGTACTACCAGCAGGCACACGGCCACGGGGTGCTCGCCGCCGGGCTGCTGATGGCGCCGGCGGGCCTGGGCGGCGCGATCGCCATGCCGCTTGCGGGACGCCTGTCGGACCGGATCGGAGCTCGTGGCTTGGCCGCTGGCGGCGCGCTCGTGGCTGGGATCAGCGCCCTGGCCTTCACCCAGATAGCCGACGACACCAGCCAGGCGTGGCCGGTGCTGGCAGCGCTGACCATCGGCTTGGGCATGGGCTGCTTCAGCGCGCCGACGATGGGTTCGCTCTACCGGAGCCTGCCCGGCCCGCTGGTCGCGCAGGGAAGTTCGGTCCTCTACATGCTCAACCAGCTCGGCGCCGCACTCGGCATCGCCCTGGTCACCCTCATCCTGCAGACTTCCGCAGACGTGATCATCGGCTTCCACAGTGTCTTCTGGCTCGTCACCGTGCTCATCGCGGCCGTACTCGCCGCGACACCGCTGCTGCCCGGCCGCCCCCACACGCCAGCCACCCACTCCGAACCCGCCACCACCACAGCAAGGGCGTCCTGATGACCAGCACCGCGAAGACCATCGTGATCAGCGGCGGCACCGACGGCATGGGCCGGGCCCTGGCCTCCACCTACCTGCGTCGAGGCGACACCGCGGTGATCATTGGCCGCGATGCGGCCAAAGCGGCCACGCTGCCCGGAGCCCACTTCATCCCCGCAGACCTGAGCCTGGTCAGCGAGAACAGAAGAGTTCTCAAGGAGATCAACGCCCGCTACCCCGCCGTGGACGCGCTGGTGCTGTGCGCCCGCTACTTCCGGTCACACCGGTTCGTCACCGCCGAGGGCGTCGAGGGCGTCTTCGCCCTGGAGTACCTGAGCCGGTTCCTGCTCAGCCACGGCCTGGACCGGCCACGCGTCATCGTCAACGTCTCCGGGCCCGCGCCCGGCGTCCCCACCGGCCGCATCCATTGGGACGACCTGATGCTCGAACGAGGCTATGACGGGGTGGCAGCCCAGATGCAGGCCGGACGGGCCAACGATCTGCTCGCGGTCGCCTTCGCCGCCCGCCATTCCGCCGGCCCCACCCGCTACGTGCTGATCAACCCCGGCCCCGTCTCAACCAGCTTTGCCGGTGACTACGATCCGGCCACTGCCGCTCACGTCACAGCGCTCCAGAGGCACGGCGCCCGCGTCGGGGAAGGCATCAAACCGATCATCGCCCGTATCGACGCCCCACCCGCCGAACCGCTCAGCGCCTTCATGCGCTTCGACCCGATCGCCGTGAACGAGCCCTCCTTCGCCCCCGGCGACGCCGCCCGCCTCGACGACCTCACCCGCCACCTGCTGCGCTCTCAGGAGAAGTGAACCCATGACCCAGACATGGATCGCGGCGTTCAGATCCGCTCCCGTCAGCCCGTATGAGCCGACACTCGTTTACCCCTCCCGCAGCTTCGACGACCAGACCCTCCGCCAAATCGTTCGCGTCCGCGGCGGTGGCGACCACCTACGTGTACGGTTCAGCAACCTGTACGGCAAGGAACCGCTCACCATCGCCCGCACCCGGGTCGCGCTCCACGCCACCGGATCTGCGATCGCCCCGGGCACCGACATCGAGGCAACCTTCGGCGGCACTTCCGACGTGACCATCGATGCCGGGCACGAGGCCGTAAGCGACCCGGTCGGCCTCGCCACGACCACCGAGACCGACCTGGTGATCAGCACTTACTACGCGACGCCGTGCGGACCCGCCACCTACCATCCGTTCGCCCTGCAGACCGGCTACGTCGCCGCCGGCGACGCCACCTCCCAGCCAGAACTCCTTCACCCGGAAGAGGCCGAACCCCGCTTCCACCTCACCGGGGTCGATGTGCTGACATCCCCCGGCCGCCGCGTCGTGGCCGCCTTTGGCGACTCGCTGTCCGACGGCGTGGGCACCACGCCCGGAGCCAACCTGCGCTACACCGACCGGTTGGACCGTCGCACCACCGCTGCGGATATGTCCGTCATCAACCTGGGCATCGCCGGCAACCGGCTGCTCACCGACGTCTTCGGGGAGCGCGGAACCGCCCGGTTCGACCGCGACGTGCTCGCCGCACCCGGAGTTACCCACCTCATCCTGGAGCTCGGGCTAAATGACATCTGCCTCCCGGGAATGCTCGGAACACCCCAGGTGTCCGCGGACGAGCTCATCGACGGATACACCACCATCGCCGAACGCGCGCGGCACCACGGTCTGACAACGGTCATCACGACCCTCACGCCGTTCAGCGGCGCCGAGGCGATCAGCCCCGGATTCGACAACCCCGAGAACGAGGAACTTCGCCAGCGCATCAACCGGTGGATCCGTTCCAGCAGAGAGTTCGACGCAGTCGCCGACCTCGACCGGGCCCTGCGCGACCCTGCGGCCCCGGCCACCTTGTACCCCGACTACGACAGCGGCGATCACATCCACGCCAACGCCGCCGGAGCTCAAGCCATAGCCGACACGGTCGCCAAGGCCCTCCGAGTCTGACGTAGACGCCTGCAGTCCACGATCGTTCTCAACGCCAACGTTGGTCCCCTCGTTCCTCAACCTCGGAGACGTCCACAACTACAGGGACGGCGGGAGCGGCGGCGCCGGGGTCACGTTGGCGGCCAGCAGGGCGGGCTTCCCGTGCGCCAGCCCGCCACCAGCTGGCCTCGCCGCCCCTCTGCCCACGAATCCCATCGTCGAGCGGAGGAACGAGCGCGTGCATGTGAGTTCGGACATCAGTGCAGACGACTTCGGAAATCGACAGCCCCTCCACGACATCCTCGCCAAACAGCCACCGCCCGGCCACCCAGACAGCCCGGAGTGACGTCAAAACTCACCGACATTGATCAAGGAATCGGCCCCCAACCGCCTCCCGAAGTCAGCGACAAACGCCTCCCGAAGAACCCAACACAGCCAGCATCACCGAAGGCAGGGTTCAGGCCATCGTGACCGACCTGCAGCAGGCGGGCTTTCTCACACGTGAGCGCGTTGGTCGGCGCAACCGCTATGAACTTCATCTCGACCAGCACTTTCACGAGGCTGGGCTGCCCGTCGGTCTGCTGATCGCCATCTTCACCAGGCACGACTTGGGACCGCACTCGGACCGGCCGTCCTCAGCCGAATAGCCGCGTCGGAGTCACCAGGTGGCACATCGCTCGCATGATCAACAGCGACGGCGAGGTTCAGCAACACCCTCTGAGCTTGTGATTTAACCTCTGAGCGGACATTTGGCCCGATCGGCGATGTGGGTGACAAGTCTGCTATAGCGGATTGTGTCCCTTGAGACACGGCGTGTCGCCGTGAGTTCGGTCAGCCACCGTCTCCATCTTCGAGTTGTCAGTCAGAACGAAGAGGAGGCGGTGGCTGTGTCATTCATGCTGGCATGCGCAGCGCGAGGCGTCCCGGAATCGGGTGAGGACGGCCAGAAACGGGACGCGTGGACTGAGCTGGCCGATTTCCGGCAGGAGGTCTTCACCTGCCTGGCCGCCCGGCGGGATGAGCTGTTCGAGCTGGTCGAGGCGGTGTTATGCGCCGAGGGTCCGGTCCGCACGATGGTCGGGCTGGCGTTGACGCCGGAGCACCGCCGTGGCCACGGCGCCCTGTACGACGCGATCAACCACGGCCGTGTCGAGATCGCCCGGCTGCGGCGAGCTCTGTCCACGGTGCCGCTGCCGCGCGCGGCGGGCGGCCGGATCGTGCTGGCCGCCGATGTGACGCCCTGGCTGCGCCCGGACGCGCCGACCAGCCCCGAGCGGCTGTTCTGCCACGTCTATGGCCGCCGCAAGGGCGACCATCAGATGATCCCCGGCTGGCCGTACTCGATCATCGCTGCGCTGGAGACCGGCCGCACCTCCTGGACCATGGTGCTGGATGCCCAGCGGCTACGCCCCGACGACGATGAAGCCGCCGTCACCGCCACGCAAGTCCGCGACCTGGTCGCCCGCCTGATCGAAGCCGGCCAGTGGCGCAAGGGTGACCCGGACATCCTCATCGTGCTCGACGCCGGCTACGACACCGCCCGCCTGGCCTTCCTGCTGGACGGCCTACCGGTGGAGGTGCTGGGCCGCCTGCGCTCCGATCGAGTGCTGAGCCGCCCGGCTCCCTCCCGCCGCGAGCACGCACTGGCTCATCCCGGCGGTGGTCGCCCGCCCCTGCACGGGGCCGAGTTCCGGATGAAGGACGAGACCACCTGGGGCGAACCCGCCCACACCACAGCCACCGCCACCAGCCGATACGGGGAGGCCGTCGCGTCCTGCTGGGACCGATTGTACCACCGGCTCACCCGCCGCGCCGCCTGGCTCGGCCACGACGGCGCGCTCCCCATCATCGACGGCACGCTGATCCGGCTGCAGGTCGAGCAGTTGCCTAGCGAACGCGACCCCAAGCCGGTGTGGCTGTGGACCTCGGCGGTTGCCATCACGCCGGCCCACCTGGACCGGCTTTGGCAAGCGTTCCTCCGCAGGTTCGATCTTGAGCACACGTTCCGGATGTGGAAACAGACCCTGGGCTGGACCGCCCCGAAGATTCGCGACCCGCAATCCGCCGCCCGCTGGACCTGGCTGATCATCATCGCCTATGCCCAGCTTCAGCTCGCCCGGACGCTTGCACCTGACCTGCGCCGCCCGTGGGAACGTCCTGCTCCACTCGAACGGCTGACCCCCGCTCGCGTCCGGCGAGGGTTTCGGCACCTCCGCCCGCGCCTGCCCCTACCCGCCGGTGCACCGAAACCCAGCCGGCCCGGTCCCGGCAGGCCTCCGGGCTCGAAGAACCGAGCTCCTGCCCGTCACCACGACGTGGGCAAGACCACCAAACGCGCCGAAACGCTCACCGAGCACCAGAACAGGAAGGGTTAAACGTCAAGCTGAGGTGAAGCACATCAATGCTTTCACCGCAAGGCCAAGAGCGCTGTCACTTCTCAGCGACATCACCTTACGCCTAAACGATCGCTGCTATTGCAGATGTCCTTTGTCACCGAACCTTGAGCGCGCGCCATCGAACCTTGACCGGTGTCACCGTGTCGCAATCATGCTCTCTTCCTGACACGCGGCCTGCGCATATCGGTCTCGGCTGCAAGCATCGCCATGAGGGGCTGGATGTCTTCATGCCTTTCGAGATGAGCCTGGCTGACAAGAACCACGAGGTTGCGGCGGATCGCGGGTTCCACAAGGTCGACGATGCAACGCATCCCTTCAGGCGCTGTCCGCTGGTAGTCGTAGCCGAAGGCGTTGAGAGTGACCATGAGAACGAGATGCGCGGCCAGCAAGCGCTGATACTTGAGGTTTCCCGGCTGCAGACCGTCCAGGAAAAGGAAGACCGACTTGTAGATGTCAGGATCGCGTTCGAGGACTGCTTTGAACCTCCTGCGCAGCTCACCCGGGGCCATACCCTTGTCGCGGGCCCAGCAGCGACCGATCGCGATCCACCCTCGAGGGAAGCCGAACCACATCCAGCCTCCGCCCCAGCTCCACGTTGACACCCGTACTCGCCAGCTCCAGATAGAAGGACTTCGGCACCGAGGCCAGCGCGCTTAAGGCGTCCTTGCCGTAGGGCTTCTTGCCCGCCCGCCACGGTTCCCCCAACGGCATGGGCACGTCCGCGCCGACCAGGCCCATGTACCGCATCAGGTCTCGCCACGCGACCCAGTCGAACGCAAGTGCCTCACGCTCCAGCCAACGCAGATGGTCGACCAGCAGGTAGGCGTAGGTTCGCCGCGTCCCCGGCTCGCCCTCGAAGCGTCGCAGAAATCGATCAGCTTCCTGATAGACGCTGCCATCGGGCCACAGGATCGTCCAGGACACGCGACCTCTCCCGCTGCTCCGCACCCCTTGAACCCGGATGTCACCCAAAATTAAACGACGCCGCACGAGCCCTCCCACGTCGCCAACGTCACGTACGTCCCGACAAACTAGGTTACGTACAGAGATAGATCGATCGCAGTTGGTTACACGAACGTCGCGTACACCTGCTGATGCACCCGGAAAAGCTGGTGGGGAGCCGGGCCGCCATGTACGCCGACACCGGGTCCGGCTGGGAGCTCGTCACCGCTGTCACGCTGGAACACCTGCCGTCGTTGTCGGACCCGGAGGTGCGGGCCGGATACCGCTACGGATTCGGCGTGCGCGGCGACGCCGGCACCAGCCCGCTGGTGCTCGACGCGGTGGAAGGACGCAGCATTTCTTGAGGATTACGGT
The DNA here is from genome assembly GCF_040659615.1 of Nonomuraea sp. NPDC049784. NCBI lineage: Bacteria > Bacillati > Actinomycetota > Actinomycetes > Streptosporangiales > Streptosporangiaceae > Nonomuraea > Nonomuraea sp. NPDC049784. The sequence continues at coordinate 157 of NZ_JBFAMX010000347.1, read as the reverse complement.
CAGTCGCGAGGAGTAGTCCTTCTCTGCCTAGATCAGCCGATATGTGATTTCGGCAGATCCGTTTCCGCGGGAAGGAGAGGCGGCGGCGGGAATCTCACCCGCCGCCGCTCGCAGAAGCGCGCATGAACCTTTCAGCTCTCACCGCCGGCAGAGCGCC
>NZ_JBFAMX010000346.1:0-10588 GCF_040659615.1 Nonomuraea sp. NPDC049784 | reverse complement strand
GGGCGGCCAGGATGACCTTGGCGCGTTTGGCGCGGGCCAGCAGCACGATGGAACGCACGGTGAAGCTCTTGCCACAGCCCGGCCCGCCGGTCAGCACGGCGACCTTCTCCGTCAGCGCCAGGCGGACGGCCTGGCGCTGCTCGGTGGCCAGCTCGGCGCCGGTCTGGCCGTGCAGCCAGCTCTCGGCCCGCTCCCAGTCGACGTCGGCGAAGGCCTTGAGCCGGTCGTGGCCCGAGCGCAGCAGCGACAGCAGGCCGGAGGCGAGCGAGAGCTCGGCGCGGTGGAAGGGCGGCAGGTAGACGGCCGGTACGACGTTCTCGCCCGCCGGGATGGGCTCGCGCACGACGCCTTCGTCGGCGACCAGCTCTTCCAGGCAGGTGGCGACCAGGTCGGCGGGCACGTCGAGGATCTTGACGGCGTCGGCGACGAGGTTGGGGGCGGGCAGGTAGCAGTGGCCGTCGTCGGCGGCCTGCGACAGGGTGTAGCGCAGGCCCGCCTTGACACGCTCGGGGCTGTCGTGCGGGATGCCGACGGCCTGGGCGATGGTGTCGGCCGTCTTGAACCCGATCCCCCACACGTCATCGGCCAGCTGGTACGGCTGGGTCTTCACGACGGAGACCGACGATTCGCCGTACTGCTTGAAGATGCGCACCGCGATCGAGGTGGACACGCCGACGCCCTGCAGGAAGATCATCACCTCTTTGATGATCTTCTGCTCCTCCCAGGCGGCCGCGATCATCTTCGTCCGCTTGGGCCCCAGCCCCGGCACCTCGACCAGCCGCTGCGGCTCCTGCTCGATGACCTCGAGCGTGTCGGTGCCGAAGTGGTCGACGATCCGCTCGGCCATCTTGGGGCCGATGCCCTTGATCAGCCCGGAGCCGAGATAGCGGCGGATGCCCTGCACGGTGGCCGGCAGCACCGTGCTGTAGGACCACACCTCGAACTGCCGGCCGTAACGCGGGTGGGAGCCCCACCGGCCGTGCAGCCGCAGCGACTCGCCGACCTGCGCGCCCAGCAGCGGGCCGACGACGGTGAGCAGCTCGGAGCCGGAGCGCTCGGTGGCCACGCGGGCGATGGTGTAGCCGGTCTCCTCGTTGGCGTAGGTGATGCGCTCAAGTACTGCGCTCAAATTAGTAGCGACATTTTCTGCACCCGCGTCCGGGCTCACCTCGGGCCTCCCCACGCCGATGAGACTAGGGCAGATCTACAACACCGCGGCACCTTCCGCCAACGAGCCGTCATGTCCGGCTACGTCCGTCGGCGAATCCAGGACCTGCCCGACGACGGCACCGTCACCTCACAGCAGGAGGCGCTTGGACGCCCACAACGACGACGCTGTGACGCCGGAGACGGTTCAGGCGGTCCTCCCCGCCGAGTAGTTCCGTAGCCCCCGAGCTGACAGGCCGCCGCGTACGCACCTACGCGGCGGGCCTCTAAATGCGCAGGCCAGGAATGGTGCTCGGCAACCTTCACCTGACGGCACACCGCGTTCTCCTCTGGGGGCTGAGCTGCTACGCAGCGCCCTGCGTGGCGTGCCCTCCACATCCCCGCTGGAGGGCGCCCTGTCTGGTTACAAGAGGTTCAGCCGCAGTGCACGTTGTTGAGCTTGACGCTCGTCCATGACGGCGAGATTCCCTCTACGTCAATACACTGGCCAGGCGCCGAGACGTACACGGGTCCGGCGTAGTACTTGTAATTGTCGGCGTCGGTGTCTTTCCCGCTGCCATCGCCTCTCGATATCGTGACGCCCTTCCAGCTCGTGGTGTTGGCGTAGGGGCCGTCGCCGTAGGTAAGGGCGCAGTTCTTGCCGGTGCTGGAGCTGTAGTACACCTCCAGAATGCCCGTACGGTACCCGTACTTTTCGATGCCGATGTTGTAGACGCCGACTCGGGTGTAGCTGCTGCCGCAGGGTCCGGCCGCGCTGGCCGGGGTGGCGCCTGCTACCAGCGTGGTGGAGGCCAGCGCCGCGCCGGCCAGGAGGGTCGCCAGCTTGCGTGTGCGCACGAATATCCTTTCGATTGCCAGTGATGTGATCATGATTACCACTGGCTCATGGCCGCCACTCACGAGTGGTGCTCAATGTGACGGTTCACACATCGCTACCTCCGTTGCCCGCCTCGTGCGTGCCGAGGTGCTGGCATGTGCGGGGTCAGGCGTGGACGTGCTCGGCGACCTTCGCCTCCACTGCCTCGTTCCGCGAGCCGGCAAGGAGACCATCGTCGAGCAGGTGACTGGGCTGACCGTGCGGTCCCTGGCGAATCAAAATCGATTTGATCACAAAAGCTCCCATATGCCGGTAATTCGATACTCTCGCTCTCCGCCGGAACCGCCCGAAGGTGTGGAGTGACGTGGAAGAGCAGATTGCCGAGGTGCCGACCTGCTACAGGCACCCCAAGAGCGAGACCTATGTCCGCTGCACCCGCTGCGACCGCTACATTTGCCCCGACTGCATGCGGGACGCGGCCGTGGGCCATCAGTGCGTCGAATGCGTACGCGAGGGCAACAAGTCGGTACGGCAGGCCAGGACGGTTTTCGGCGGCAGAGTGTCCGTCGTTCCAATGGTCACCTACGCTCTGATCGGCATCATCGTCCTGGCCTACGTCGGGGAGATCGCCATGCCCACGATCGTGGACCGGCTGGACGGCCTGGGCATCGGGCTGCTGGACACGGACGGCAAGTACTACCTCTACGACAGCGACACCGGTCTGGAGCCCGTCGGTGTGGCTGCCGGCGAGTGGTATCGGCTCGTCACGGCCAATTTCCTGCACCTGAGGCCCACCGAGGGTGGCTTCGGCATCCTGCACATCATCTTCAACCTGTACTGGCTGTGGACCCTGGGCCGGGCGGTCGAGGAGATGCTGGGCAGGCTGCGCTTCGTCGGGCTCTACCTGCTGGCGGCCGTGGGCAGCTCGGTCTTCGCGTACCTCATCTCCCCCGACACGGCCGCGGTCGGCGCTTCGGGAGCGATCTTCGGGTTGGGGGCGGCGTACTTCGTTTTCAGCCGACGGCTGCACCACGACCCGCTCGGGGGTGGTCGGCTCATGATGTTCTTCCTGATCTGGCTGGTCGTCTCGGCCGGGTTCAGCTCCTGGGAGGGACATCTGGGCGGACTCATCGTGGGTGGCGGAATCGCGCTCGCGCTGGCGTATCTGCCGCGCAAATACCACCCTGCCGCGATGGGCGCGATGCTCGTCTTGCTCGCCGTCTTGGTGGCGGTGAAGACCCACGATCTCGGCCTGTTGCTGGCCTAGCCACCGGCCGCCGGTGGCCTTATCCGCCGGCCGTCTTGGCGCTGCCAACCGTGGTGAAGCCGTCTGCCCCCGCGCCTCTCCTCCGTGAAGGCGTGCGACCTGGATGAAGAGGGAAAGGCCCGGGGGGCCTGGGTCAGTAGTCGGGACGGGTTCCAGGAGCGGCGCCACGCGGCCTGCGTGGTGTGCAGGCCGTATCGGGCAGCGTCCATGGAGTGGTCGTCCCAGCTTGATCGGGACGCCGTCACCCGTCGCGGCCTTCTTGTCGTCCCAGCTGTAGGAGCCGACCTCGGATAGCCACCCTTCGCAGGAGCGGTGGATACGCAGGTGGTCGGCGGCGAGGAGGTTGGAGACGGTGCGGATACCATCCATCACGGAGTTGTCGCCCTTGGTGGGCAGGAGCCCGTCCCAGTGCAGCTGCGTGATGAAGCTGGCGGCCGATGGGTCTACGACGATCCATTCCGGCTGCACGCCGTACGTCCCCGGTCCGCGGGAGTGGGGACAGGTGCGCAGCCACTCCTGAAACAGCTTGGAGTATTCGGCGTCGGTGAGCTGTCGGCGTACCTCGCGGGATTGGAGAGGGTTTCACAAGTGAGGCCATTGAGGAACCGGCCCCGGTAGGCCCGCTCGACCGCCCACTGGATCACTTCGCCGGTCGCAGCCAGACGTTACTCGGTCGTTGCGGCGACCAGGTCGGAGCACTGGTGTACGACTGCTCGTCAGAGCTACTCATGTGCCATCACCACCTCCAAGGTGAGGGGGGCGGCGGAGTCGAGTTCGATCGTGAACCCTCCTTCGCCCTCCTCCTCATCGTCTTCCTCGTCCGTCACCCTGGGCTGGTCGACGAGGGATACGACGAGCGTCGTGTGTGGCCGGGGAAGCCATCCGACGTCCGCCCGCGGATCGTGGCGAATGATTTCGAGGACACGTACAAGCGTCTCCGGGACTCCGACGAGACAAGTGTCACCCGGCGCCAGATGCTGAGGCTCGGGATTGGTGCGAAACACGTCCAGCAACCACTCGTACGAATCCGGATCGGTGGGGAACGCAACCTGACCGTTCCATCGATACTGCGAATCGGGATCGATCTCGCCCCACGGCCACTCGACGGTCGCGTAGAACCTCGAAACGTCCGCGACCCGCGCGGAGGTTGGTGGACATGTCACTCGTAGTACGTCGCCTACCCTGTAGTCGTGGCGGGGAATGCTGTCGCTCACCGTCCGCCTCTCCAACCAATCACGGGGACAAACCCGGCTGCATCCTGCCATAGGACAACTTGATCAGTACTGCGCTCCGGGCGAGACGCAATGGTCGAGTGAGTGTGAGATCCCACGGTCATGCATGTCATGACATGTCCGGTAGACAAAGTTCTCGAAAGTTACTTGCTGGTAGATGGTTGTCATGTGACTCCGAGGTAAGGCGTGAACGCTTCAACTACCGGGGATGTCTCTGTGCGCTTCGCGCCCCTGTTGCCAACGGTCGGATTCGGCAGCTGTTCAATGGGGAGCCCCGATCAGAGGTGAGGGCTGAGACACTTGGCGATCCGGTCGGTCTCTTCGAGGTCGAGCCGGGGGACCTCGCCCCACTGCGTGCCGCCGCCGGGCAGGGTGCCGGCGACGTGGAAGTGGACATGGGGGACGGACTGGTGCGCGGGCACCCCGTTGTTCTGCCAGACGGCGATGCCCTCGGGGTCGTAGGCGGCTGCGATGGCCCGGGCCGCCCGCCGTACCGCGTTCATCACGTCCTGCTCCTCCGCCGGGGTCACGTCCATGACCGTCGGGCGGTGAGCGACCGGGATCACCAGCACGTGCCCCTGCCCACGCTGCTCACGGGTGACCAGGATGGCGACCTGCTCGCCCTGTTCCACGATGGTGTAGGGCCGGAGCCCGGCGAGATAGTCGCAGAAGGGACACCGGTCGGCGGATGGCATGGATATCGGCATGTTCCCGATCTTCCCAATTCTCGTCAGGTGTCGTGGCCGTGCACGGGACCCGGGACCCTCACCTGGAAACCCTCGGATGTCGGTCGTTCGTCGTACCGCGTGAGTCGGCGGACGGTAGCTCAGGCGCTGGCCTCCGTCTGGCCGACGCCGCGCAAGCTGCTACCGGCCCGGGCGTCGCGATTGGACCCCTACAAGCCGTTGATTGATCAGATGCTGCGGACCGACCTGGACGCGCCGCGAAAGCAGCGGCACACCGTGGTGTGGATCTGGAACCGGCTGGTGGAGGAGCACGGCGCGGTGGAGGTGTCGTACGCGATGGTGCGCAACTATGTGCGCCGTGCGGAGATCCGATCAGCAGGAGAGTTGAGACCGGTCATCGTCGCGTCTGACCGTCTCGCCCGTGGTGCGCGATCAATGGCAGGACGATCTGGTCGACGATCTCGGCGAGCGCGTCTTCAGACAGGGGGCGCTGATTGAGCAGCGTCTCCGCGGCCACGAGCGCGAAGGGCAGCGTGGCGACTCGGGCCGGAAGCCGAGCCTCGTCCAGCTCGCTGCGCAGGACGGCGCGTTCGAGCATGGCATCCATCTCACGCTTGCCAGCCTGGCTGACGCGGTCATGCAGATAGCCGGTGAGATCGCTGTCGTCTGCCCGGCCGTCGCCGATCGCCTGGAGGATCGGGGCGAGCTCGGTCATGCGCGTACTGACCTGACTCAGCTGGGTCAGGAGGTCGGTGCGCAGGGAGCCGGTGTCGGGAACGGGCGGTGGCAGGGGCGGCGCCTGATGGTGGAGGGCGGCCAGGACCAGGTCGCGGCGGTGTGGCCATCGGCGGTAGAGCACCGTCCTGCTGGTCCGGGCGCGCGCCGCCACGGCATCGTAGGTGAGCTCGTGGTAGCCGACGGCGCGCAGCTCCTGCCAAGCCGCATCGAGCAGGGCAGCCTCGAGTTCGGCACCCCGTCGACGCCTGCTCGGAGTGGGGTCGCCCGTACCTTCATTAGACACATTGTGTATCTTAACATCCATTATAAGATACGAATTGAACCTTATGGGGGATACATGCGCGGCAAGGGCGTGCAATACGACACCGGAACCTTCCCAAAACGGCGACACCACCCGCAGTGTCTTCGACCCCGCGACAGTGGCACGCGAGATGCGCGTCATCGCCGACGACCTGCACTGCACCACCGTCCGCATCACCGGCGGAGACCCCGAACGACTCACCGTCGCAGCCCGGTATGCCGCCGAGGCCGGGTTGGAGGTGTGGTTCTCACCGTTCCCCTGTGAGCTGACCGAACAGCAGCTGCTCCCCTACTTCGACGACTGCGCCGACCGCGCCGAGGCGCTGCGCCGCGACGGCGCTCGCGTGGTGTTCGTCACCGGCTGTGAGCTGAGCCTTTTCGCCCGCGGTTATCTGCCCGGCGACACCTTCAACGACCGCATGCAAACCATGCGCGCCGCGCCACCGGTGCGAGCCGCCGCGCTCGCCGCGATCCCCGATCGCGTCAACGCCTTCCTGCCCCGGGTCGTGGCGTCCGTTCGCCCCCGCTTCGGCGGCCTGATCAGCTACGCCTCGATCCCCATCGAGCACATCGATTGGACCCCCTTCGACATCGTCGGCGTCGACGCTTACCGCAACCAGCACAACGCCGCCACCTTCCGCGATGACCTGCGCCAGTACTTCACTCACGGCAAGCCCGTCGCCGTCACCGAAGCCGGCTGCTGCACCTTCCGCGGTGCGAGCGACTGGGGCGCGGGCGGCTGGACCGTCATCGAAGCGGGCGGCACCGTCAAGCCCGGCACCATACGCGACGAGGACGAGCAGGTCCGCTACATGAACGACCTGCTGCCCATTTTCGAAGAGGAAGGCTTCGACACCGTCTTCTGGTTCAGCTTCGCCGGCTTCGAGCTGCCGCACCGCCCCGACGCCCGCCACGACCTCGACCTCGGTTCATACGGCATCGTCAAGATGCTCGACGGCGCCCACGGCCACACCTACCCCGGCATGCCCTGGGAGCCGAAGCAAGCTTTCCACGCCCTCGCCCGCCACTACGAAGATCGCTGACGGGCCGAGGAGAACTCGGGGGCGGGGGCGTGCTCTCCCCCCGATGCTGCACCGCCCCGAAGCCCGCCACGACCTTGCCGACCGCAGCGAGTGCGAATGGATCAACCCCGGCGCAGGCGGGTACGTTCGTCGTGTCGCATCTCCACCACGAGCGAGGCCCTGCCATGCAAGCTGTCACCGTCCGAGACCGCTCCGCGGGCCTGGCTGGGCTTTCCCTGACGGAAGAGCCGTACCCCCACGCCGCCGAGAACGACGTCATCGTACGGGTGCACGCTGCCGGGTTCACCCGAGGAGAGCTCGACTGGCCGGCAACGTGGACCGATCGCGCGGGCCGCGACCGCACGCCGAGTGTGCTTGGGCATGATGTGTCCGGTGTCGTCGCCGAGTTGGGGTACGGAACCACTGGCCTGTCCGTCGGCCAGCGGGTGTTCGGGCTGACCGACTGGGCCCGCAACGGATCGCTGGCCGAGTACGTGGCGGTGGAGGCCCGCAACCTCGCGCCGCTGCCGGCCGACATCGCATACACCGTGGCCGCCGCACTGCCGATCTCCGGCCTGACCGCATGGCAGGGACTGTTCGACCACGGCCGCCTCGCCGCCGGCCAGACCGTCCTGATCCACGGTGCCGCGGGCAGTGTCGGCTCCATCGCGGTGCAGCTCGCGCGCGAGGCAGGAGCCCGAGTAATCGGCACCGGCAGGGCCGGCGACAGGGACACTGCACTCGGCCTCGGCGTGGACACCTTCCTGGACCTGCAGTCCGATCCCCTGGAAGATGCCGGCCAGGTCGACGTGGTGTTCGACGCGATCGGCGGCGACATCCTGGAACGCTCGGCCGCGTTGGTGCGCGCCGGCGGCACGCTCGTCACCATCGCCTCGCCACCCATGGTTCAGCCCCGAGAGGGGCGAGCGATCTTCTTCGTCGTCGAGCCCGATCGCGCCCGGCTCGCGGACCTGGCTCGGCGACTCCGGGACGGGCGGCTCCGCCTCATCGTCGGGGCCGTGCGGACGCTTGCCGAGGCGCCCTCCGCGTTCGCGCCGGCCCAGCGCACCCCCGGTAAGACGATCATCCGGATCGCGGAAGACGAATAGCCGGCTACGTGTGCGGACTGCGTGACGCGAAGCTGCTGGTGATCTTCGTCTCCAATACAGGAGATGAGCTCAAAGTCGAGGACCCATCAAACTAAGGGCCTCGGATGCACAACGGGTAGTACGCACCGAGCTTTCGCAACGGAATCCACGCCATGCCTGACGGTGATCCCCCGACCACGCCGACCGGCCCAGCGGCGTTCTATGCCTTGCCCGTGCCAAGCCATGTGCCGCGTTGGCGGACCTCGGTGCAGACACGTTCCCGAACAAGAAATCTGTAGACGCCGTCAGCCGGTCGACGGCGGGTAGGTCACATCCAGCGATTCTCCGAGCGGCAGCCGCCGCCATGCCGTGACGACCTCCCGGATCCTGGCCCGCACGGGATGGAGCGTCGTGGCGGTGAGCATGTCCGGCCGGGACAGGTTTCGACTCCGGCACTGCTGATCCACCCATGTCAGGCACTGCTCGTCATCAGCGTCGACCCAGGTGGCGGTGGTGATGCCGGCGACGACGCACTCGGCGAGGACCAGTCCGCCCAGGTCCCGGCCGGCCAGGCCCTTCGGGGGTACGCCCCGGGCGATGCGGTCGGCCTCGGCACTGAGGAAACCGAAGTCGACGCCGTCGGCGACCAGGTCCCAGAATCCGTTCCGCAGGGGAAGGTGGCCCTCGATGAGGAAGTGCATCAGATCATGGGGAGGCTGGTCGCCGGCCTTCGTCCACGGCCACTTCAGGCCGCTGCCATCGTCGCGCGTGACATGTACCCAGTCGTGGCGTCCCCGGGCACGGACGAACTTGATGTCCATGAGAATCCATTCTCGACGTGCCCGCGGCTCCCTGGCAGCCGGATTTCCACCGGACGTAGAACATGAGGCTGCGCTGAAATGTCGTCGACAAGGCTGTTGCCGGCCACCTATGTTGCAGGCCATGACAGATAGCCCCATGACGGGTCAGTGCGACTGCGGTGCGATTGCCGGCCCGCTGGGCATGTGCGTGGACTACTACCACGCAATCCTGGCTGAAGAGCAGGCTGATCCTCAGATGTACAGGTGGCACGCGCCTGTGGTCTGCGCGTATCTCCTGCAGCATCCTTCCAGAGCCCATGAGAAGTACCTTGACGGCCAGTTCCGCCAGCTGCAGCTCTACGTGGACAAGGGCCTTGAGGCGCTGCTTCGTGTGGCAGCCCATCAGGTGGCGCGGAACAAGCACGGGGCACAGTCGAGCTACGACATGGCGCCATTCGCGGCGTACGCGCCGCTTCCGCCTGGCGGATCTCCCAGGCACTTCCGCGCTACGTTCTGCGAGTTGCCATTCAGGGACGGCAGCTTCGTGTCTGATGGGCATCTGGCATACGGACGCCGCATCGAAATCATCGCCGAAGCGACAGTGGAGTCCTGGAGATCCGTCCAGAGCTGACGCACGACGCCACCACCGGCGACGGCAACTCAAAGATCGACAAGTGCGGCAGCCCAGGCCGGAGGAGGTGAGCCGGACTTGCAGTGCGGCAGGCCTGCAGGCATGTCACCGGCGCAGTACGGCTCAGGTGGCGCCGGTGCGGACCAGGCCGCTTTCGTAGGCGTAGACCACGGCGTGGACGGGGTCACGCAGGCCGAGTTTGGTGAGCACGCGGCCGTGGGTCTTGACGGTGCCCTCGGACAGGAAGAGGGAGCCGGCGATCTCGGTGTTGGACAGGCCGCGGGCGATGAGGCCCAGCACCTCGCGTTCGCGTTCGGTCAGGACGTCGAGGTCGGCGGCGGGGGTGGCCGGGGTGGAACCGATGCCGACGTATCGCTAGAGGAGGCGGCGGGTCACGCTGGGCGCGACGACCGCGTCGCCTCGTGCGACCACGCGGATGGCTGAGAGCAGGTCGGGCGCGAGGATGTCTTTGAGGAGGAATCCGCTGGCGACGCGTGGAGGGCGGCGTAGACGTATGGCCGTACTGGGGTTGTCGGCATCAGCCCAGGCCGGGCTGATGACCGAGATCGACGAACTCGGCATCAACCTGCTGACCGTCACTCCCGGCCAGACCATCGCCGGCGAGCATGCCGAGCTGCCCGGCGACGCGCCGGAGATGATCGCCAGAATCGGTCCGGTTGAGCCGACGAGGGCGCGGCGCAGGGTTGCGGCGTCCGAGGCCGGCTGGTGAGCGCCATAGCAGCGGTCGGCGGTGCCGTCCGGCAGCAGAGTCCAGGCGGCGGCGAGGTCGACGGCCGGATCGCCGGCGAACAGGGCCCGAAGTCGATCACGCCGCAGATG
>NZ_JBFAMX010000345.1:0-10605 GCF_040659615.1 Nonomuraea sp. NPDC049784 | reverse complement strand
TACCTCGGACCAGCGGATGCAGGCCGCCCGGTGCCCCGCCCCCACCTCGAACAGCGGCGGCTCCCGGTCGTCGCACGCGTCGATCTTCATCGGGCAGCGCGGCGCGAACGGGCACCCCGGCGGCAGCGCCTGCGGAGAGGGCGGGTTGCCCTCGATGGGGGTCAGCGGCTGCCGCCCGCCCCTGTCCACGCGCGGGATGGAGCCGAGCAACCCCAGCGTGTACGGCATCCGCGTCCCGTAGAAGATGTCGTCCACGTCGCCCACCTCGACGGGCCGCCCCGCGTACATGACAAGCACCCGGTCGGCGAACCCGGCCACCACCCCGAGATCGTGCGTGATCATGATGATCGCGGCGCCGGTCTTGCGCTGCGCCTTCTTCAGCACCTCCAGCACCTGCGCCTGGATGGTCACGTCGAGCGCCGTGGTCGGCTCGTCACAGATGATCACGTCGGGGTCGTTGGCGATGGCCATCGCGATCACTACGCGCTGCCGCATGCCGCCGGAGAACTCGTGCGGGAAGGCCAGCGCCCGCTCGGCCGGATGCGGGATGCCCACGAGATCGAGCAGCTCGACGGCCTTGACCATGGCCGTCTCCTTGCTCACGCGCTGGTGCACGCGCACCGCCTCGGCGATCTGGTCGCCCACCCGGTAGACGGGGGTCAGCGCGGACAGCGGGTCCTGGAACACCATCGAGATGGACTTGCCGCGGAAGGACGTCAGCTCCCGGTCCGAGGCCCCGATCAGCTCCCTGCCGTGCAGCCGTACGGACCCGGTGACGCGCGCCGCCGGTGGCAGCAGGCCCATGATGGCCGCCGAGGTGACCGACTTGCCCGAGCCCGACTCACCGACGATGCCGAGGACCTCGCCGGGCCGTACGTCAAGGCTCACCCCGCGCACGGCCGGCACGCCGTCGAACGACACGTTCAGATCGCTGACCTCGAGAACCGGGCTCACCGCCGCGCCTTCCGCCGCGAAGCCGAGGGGTCGAACGCGTCACGCAGCGCGTCGCCGACGAGGTTGACCGCGAGTACCGTGATCACCAGCAGTCCCGCCACGAACCAGAACGTCCACGGTGCGTAGACGGCCGTCCTGGACCCGTCGGCGATGAGCGTCCCGAACGACACGTCGGGCGGCTGGATGCCGAACCCGAAGTAGGAGAGCGAGGTCTCGGTGAGGATGGCGCTGCTGACGTTGAGTGTGGCGTCCACGATCAGCAGCGACGACAGGTTGGGGATCACGTGGCGGAAGATGATCCGTGCGGGGGAGACGCCCATGTAGCGGGCGGCCTGGATGAACTCCCGCTCCTTCACCGAGATTGTCATCCCCCTGACGATCTTCGAGGTGACCATCCACAGGAACAGCGCCAGCATGATCACAAACAGCCACCACTGCCCGGCCCCGAACAGCGGCGACATGATCGCCAGGATCAGAAAGCCTGGAAGCACCAGCAGCAGATCCGTCACCCAGCTGAGCGTCCGGTCGGTCCACCCCAGGAAGTAGCCGCTGAACGACCCGACCACGGCCGCCAGCGCCGTGGAGATCAGGGCCGCGAGCAGCCCCACGACCAGGGACTTCTGCATGCCGCGCAGCGTCACCGCGTACACGTCTGACCCGGTTTGGAGCGTTCCGAACCAGTGTGTGGCCGACGGCGGCTGCATGAACGCCGTGAAGTCCTTGTCGGTGTACGTCCACGGGCTGAACAGCGGTCCCACGAAGGCCAGCAGGAACATCAGCGCCAGCACCGCGAACCCGATCTGCCCCTGCCCGGAGCGGAAGAAGCGCCTGGAGACCACCCGCACCCTGGACGGCGCCTGGCCCAGAGCGCCGCCGGACAACTCCTCGGCCAGCTCCTCGTCGGAAAGCGTCATCACGCCCGCACCCTCGGGTCGAGCGCGGCCTGCAGCAGGTCGGAGGCGAGCGAGGAGCACAGCACGGCGACCGCCGCCAGCATGGAGATGGCCGCGACAGTGTTGACGTCGTTGCTGAAGATGGAGTTGATCAGCTGCTCGCCGAGCCCGTGCCAGCCGAAGATCTTCTCGGTGAACGTGGCCCCCATCAGCAGCGCCCCGAACGTGAACGCGAAATAGGTCGCCACCGGGATGAGCGCCGTCCGCAGCGCGTGCTTGATGAGCGCCTGGCGCCTGCTCAGCCCCTTGGCTCTGGCCGTGCGGACGAAGTCGGCGCCGAGCACGTCGAGCATCATGTTGCGCTGGTAGCGGCTGAAGACCGCGATGAGGCCCATCGACAGCGAGATCGTCGGCAGGATCAGGTGCTGCAGCCGGTCGAGCAACTGCCCCCAGAACCCGGTGGTGAGCCCGACGCTGTATTCGCCGCTCACCAGGAACACCGAGCGGCCGAAGACGTTCGAGTTGGCCCAGGCGGCGACCAGGATCAGCGTGTTGGCCAGCACCACGACCGGCACGGCGAGCACCACGAAGGACAGGCCGGTCGAGAGGCGGTCGAACCACCCGTACTGCCTGACCGCGGCGAAGGCGCCCATCAGCACCCCGAACAGGCTCCCGAACAGCATCCCCAGCACGACCAGCCGGAACGTCACACCCATGCGCCGCTTGAGATCGTCGTTGACCGGAGCGCCCCCGACGGACTTGCCGAAGTCGCCGCGCAGCACCCCGCCCGCCCACGTGGCGTAACGCAGCAGCAGCGGCGTCTTGTCGTTGAGGTTGAGCGCCGTGAGCTGCGCGTCCACGACGGCTGGGGGAGGCTTGGGGGTGCGTTGCGCGTAGTTCGAACGAGGATCAAGCGCCGTGGCCGCCAGAAGGTAGGCGAGGCTGGCAGCCACAACGACAAGCACGGCGTAGTTGAGCAGCCTGCGGGCCAAGAACCCCGCCATCGCTCCCCTTCCGCCGCGCACCGCACATCGGCTCGGTTGCCGCCGACGCGCTCACTCTACGACATCACATCGTCACTATGAGACAACATGACACGGCCTGGGACTCCGCCTTACTCCCCGCGGGAGGAGATCAGTGACGGCCGTCGCGCAGGCAACCGCCAAAGACGGTCAACGTCCGGAAAGCTCGTCGACCGCGGTGCGCACGTCTTCGCTGGTGATCGTCGTCAGGTCGGCCGAGCTGGCGGACCCGCCGCGCGAGGCGTGGGCGGCCAGCCGAACGTCGCGGCGCATGGCGGCGCGCTCGAACAGCGACCTGGCGAAGCGGCCGTTGCCGAGTCCGTCGATCAGCCGCTCCTCGCACACCCAGGCGAACACCTCGTCGAGGTCGCGCAGCGCCTCGTCGTCGAAGGTGTCGCCGGCCTTCTCCGCCAGGAGCACCGCGATCTCGGACAGCTCGCGCGGCGAGTAGCTGGGGAAGGCCACGCGCTGGCTGAACCGGCTGGCCAGGCCCGGGTTGGTGGTCAGGAACGAGTCCATCTCGCGCTCGTAGCCGGCCAGCACGATCACGAGGCGGTCGCGGTCGTCCTCGGCCCGCTTGAGCAGCGTCTGCACGGCCTCGGCGCCGAACGCGTCGCCGCCCTGGTAGCCGGGGTTGACCAGGCTGTATGCCTCGTCGATGAAGAGCACGCCGCCGAGCGCCCTGTCGACCAGCTCGTTCGTCTTGATCGCCGTGGCGCCGAGGTGCTGGCCGACCAGGTCGGCCCGGTGCGCCTCGACCACGTCGGGCCTGGCCAGCAGGCCGAGCGCGGCGAAGATGCGCCCCACGACCCTGGCGACCGTGGTCTTGCCGGTGCCGGGCGGGCCGACGAACACGAAATGCCGCATCTGCGGCGGCGTGGGCAGCCCGCGCTCCTGCCGCATCCGCGCCATCTGGAGCTGGGCCGCGATGGCGTGCACCTGCCGCTTGACCGGCGCCAGGCCCGCCATCCCGTCGAGGTCGGCCAGCGCCTCCTCCAGCGTGGGTGTGGCGACGTAGCCGCGGAAGCGCGCGGTCAGCTCGTCGAACGCCTTGGTCACGTCGGGCGCCGTGGTGGTGACCAGGTCTTGGGTGGTGGGGGTGCCTCCGGCGCCCACCACGCGCACGTCGCGGGCCTGCGCGGCGGCCTCGACCAGGCTGCGCGCGAACCTGGCGTTGCCCAGCTCGTCGACCAGGCCGCGCCGGTGCACGTCGTCGAACAGGCCGAGCAGCACCCGCCTGGTCTCGCCGTCCATCGTGTCGCCCCTGCGCCGCTGGAGCAGCTCGGTTACCTCGACCAGCTCGGCGGGGGAGTAGCCGGGAAAGCGCACCCTGGTGGCGAACCTGCTGGCCAGACCGGGATTGCTGGACAGGAACGAGGCCATCTCCTGCTCGTAGCCGGCCAGGATGATGATCAGCCGCTCACGGTCGTCCTCCGCCCGTTTGAGCAGCGTCTGCACGGCCTCGGCGCCGAACCTGTCGGGCTGCCCGTCGGAGGAGTTGACCAGTCCGTACGCCTCGTCGATGAAGAGCACGCCGCCGAGCGCCCTGTCGACCAGCTCGTTGGTCTTGATCGCGGTCGCGCCCAGGAACTCGCCCACCAGGTCGGCCCGCTGCGCCTCGACCACGTAGGGGGTCTCCAGCAGGCCGAAAGCGTAGAAGATCTTGGCCAGCGCACGGGCCACGCTGGTCTTGCCGGTGCCGGGCGGCCCGGCGAAGACGAAGTGCCTGGTGGGCCGCCCGGTGGTGTAGCCCGCCTCGGCCCGCAGCCTGGACGCCTCGATGGAGGCGGCGATCGAGCGCACCTGCTCCTTGACCGGGGCCAGGCCGACCATGCTCTCGAGCTCGCCGAGCGCCTCCTCGACGGAGATCTGCGGCGGGCCGCCCGACTTGTCTTGTGGCGGCTCGAGCCTGCCCTCGCGCACCCTGATCCGTACCTGCTGCTCCTCGGCCGCGGCGCTCTCCGCCCTGACCTTGCGGGCCAGCAGGAACCGGTAGACCAGCACCACGGCGGCCACGGCGTACGCCACCCAGACCGCCACGCTCGCGGCGACGAAGGAGAGCGGCACGGCGAGCACGCCGGCGGGCGCGAGCGCCAGCAGCGTGGTCACCCACGGCGCCACCCAGCGGATGAGGTGGGCGGCCGCGGCGACGGGCAGGGCCAGCGCGACCATCAGGTGCACCGCGTTGGAGCCCGCGGGGAACAGCCCGGAGAAGATGTAGAGCGCCAGCGGGACCCAGCCCGCGACCACCAGGACGGTCGCCGCGGCGCGCGGGAAGCGCATGGTCAGCGCTATGTACGCGAGCAGCAGCAGGACGACGGGGAAGGTCGTGAGCAGGTTCCACCCGAGCGCCGCACCCATGCCCATGATGGCGATCAGTACGACCACGTACAGGACCCGGCGCACGGCCGGGGGAATCTGGTAATAACGCAGCCGAACCTTCTCGAACAGATCCCGCGCCACGGCCCGCCCCGCGGCCTGGGCCCTGCCGGACTCCTGCATCACGCCTCCCCGGTCCGCCCCCGGTTATACCGCACCGGACCGACGATTGGGCGCCCCTGACACGCTAGGTGGAGGTCACGAAAGCGGCTATCTGACGCCCGAGTTCCACGCCCGCGTCCTCCTGGAGGAAATGCCCCGCGCCGCTGATCATGGGATGCCGCAGGCCGGACGCGCCCGAGATCGACGTGCGCAGGATGGGCGCCATGCCTCCGGTGATCGGGTCTCCGTCGGAGAACGCCACCAGGAACGGCCGGTCGAGCGTCGTGAGGACCTGCCAGGCAGCGCGGTTGGCGGGCGCGGCCGGGTCGTCGGGCGTGATCGGGACGAGGCTCGGCATGACACGGGGGCCCGCTTTGTACGACTCGTCGGGAAAGGGCGCGTCATAGGCCGCGCGGATCTCCTTGGACAGCTCCGTCTTGCAGCCCGCCTGGACGAGCCTGGCGATGTCCAGCACCGGCGCCTTGAGCACGGCGTTCTTGAACCGGTGCCACACCTCGGGCATGGGAATGTCACCCGTGGGCAAGCCCGTGTTGGCCGCCACGATCCTGGCGATGCTCCCGGGATGCTCGGCGGCGATCCGCAGCCCGATCAGGCCGCCCCAGTCCTGGCCCACCATGGTGATGCGGCGCAGGCCGAGCGCTTCGTGCAGCAGCGCGCGGGTCCACTCGACGTGCCTGGCGTAGGTGTGCTCGCCTTGATCGACCGGCTTGTCCGAGCGCCCGAACCCGACCAGGTCCACCGCTATCGCGCGCAGCCCGGCCGCGGCCAGCTCGCCCATGACGTGCCGGTAGAGGAACGACCAGGTCGGCTCGCCGTGCAGGAGCACGACGGGCTCGCCGCCGGCGGGGCCCGCCTCGACGTACGCCATGCGCAGGCCGTCGGCGACCTCGGCGTAGCGGGGCTCGTACGGGAAGCCGGGCAGGTCCGCGAAGCGATCTTCCGGGGTGCGCAAGGTACGCATAGAACAAGATTCTAGCTAGCGTCGCTGGTGTCGCCCAGGGAATTCACCAACGAGCACTTGCTTGGGGGTGACGCGCAGGACGTCCGAGTCGGCCATGGCGATCCCCCGTACCTCGACCCAGAACCGCCGCTGCAGCGGGTCCGCCGCGAACACCGCCACCCGGGGATCGGCCTCGATGGCGTCCCACGCCTCCGTCTCCGGGATCACCCGCAGCTCGCCCGACGACGTGACAGACGCGACCGCGCCCGCGACCCTGGGACCGAGGGAGTCGCCGAAGGACAGGACGATGCTGCGGGCGTACGAGAAGGTCTGGCGCACCTCCGGGTCCAGTGCGACGGAGGGCTCGGCGCCCACGGGCAGGTCGCACATGATCAGAGACGCCCGCCACGGGCCCGGCCCGCCCCGCCACCAGGCGCGCGCGGCCCTCGCGGCGAACACGACCATCGCCGCGGCCATCGCGCCCAGCCCGGCCCGCCACGCCCATGCCGCGGCCGGCTCCATCCGCCATGCTCCCAGCAGGCCGCCCGCCGCGCAGGCGGTGGCGGACAGGACGACGAGTGCGAGGGCGACCGGCAGCCATCGGTCGTCGCGGTGGCGGGTGCGCAGATAGCCGCGGATCATCGGGTACGGCACCGCGACCGCCACGACTGCCGCCCTCGGCTCCACAGCCAAGGCCCCGCCGACCAGTGGGACCAGCACGGACCAGGTGCGGCCGAGGAGGATCCAGAGCATCACGCCGATGTTCCTCCGGGCGGTGCGCTCGGCCTGCACCCACGCCGCCCCGGCCTGCTGTGCCTGGTTCGTCCGGGCGCGGGCGGTTTCGGCCAGCGCCAGGAGGGGATGGCCTCGCCACGCTTCGGCCAGCGCCCGCACCGCCGCCAGCGCCGGCCAGCCCAGCACCACGATGCCCGCCAGCCCCGCCCATACCGGATCGAACGCCGACGGCACGGACGGCATCGCCCCCAGCAGCAGCCAGGCGGCGAACGCGACCACCGACACCACCGTCGAGACGAGCGCCGTGCCGAGCCAGGGGTCCCCGCAGAGCATCGCGGGCACGTACGACCAGACACCCACCCGCCGCGCCTGCCTGACCGTCAGCGGCGCCAGCAGCACGAGCACCGCGAACCCGCCGAGCACGGCCTGCGCGCCCCAGTCGAGGAAGAGCGCCGCCCCGGCGATCGCGAGCGTGGCGACGGCGACCAGGAGGCGGGCCTGGCGGGACCAGACCTCCAGCGCCCGCCTGGCCCTGCCCGTGTCGCGCGGGTCGATCGGCCAGGCGGGATCGTGGTGCGGGCGTGGCCGGTCCCAGCGCAGCAGGGACAGGCCCAGGTTCACGCGGGCCTGGGGATGCCCGGGGTCGATGGCGAGCGCCGCCAGGTACGCCTGCTCGGCGCGGATGTGGTCGCCGCGCAGCAGGGCCAGGTCGCCCCGCATGACCTCGGGTCCGGGCTCCTCGGGCGCGAACTTCCCGGCGAGCGTGGCGTGCTTCACCGCCTCCTGCCAGCGGCCGGGGACGCGGCGCAGGATCGCGGCCAGGCGCAGGCGGGCCGGCCAGGAGCCGCGGGCCAGCTCCACAGCCCGCTCGGCGGCGGGCGCCGAGTCGGCGTCGCGGCCCAGCCGTTCGTGGGCGAGGCTGATGAGCCGGTACGCCCATTCCGCGCCTGGATCCAGGTCGGCCGCGCGGCGGGCGGCGTCGAGCGCGGACTCGGGACGACCGGCGCTCAGCCTGGCCAGAGCCTCGTCACACCATTCACGTGAGGACCTGTCGGAAATATTGCCATTTCTGTCACTTGCAGTGGTCCCCACGGGTCCATGATCGGTTGGTGGGCCAATGTTGGATAGATACCGACATATGGCTGTATCTCTCTAGAGAGGTTCCCGGGCAGGGGTGGATCGTCCGATACCGCTATGACCAGTGCCTGACATGCCCTAAGCTGCGACGCAAGCCGGAGCGGTGGGAGTCGAGGCTGAAGAGCTCGGGAGGAGCGAGTGTCGAGCCGGGCTTCCCGCGCCACCGACCAAGAGCACGTGCGGGCCCTGTCAACGGATCGGCCTGCAAGGAGGCCCATGACCGTCACACAGGCCGCACCCCTCGTACGGACTGCCGATCAGGACCACCGGGACCGCCGCTGGTCCATTCTCGTTCTGCTGTGCGTGAGTCTGCTGCTGATCACCGTCGACGCCACGGTGCTGCACATCGCGGTGCCCGCGCTCACGGCCGCGCTCGAGCCCTCCGCGGTGCAGCTGCTGTGGATCATCGACATCTACTCCCTGGTGGTCGCGCCACTGCTGATCATGTTCGGCACGCTCGGCGACCGGTACGGGCGAAAACGGCTGGTCCTGTGCGGCTACGTGCTGTTCGGCCTGGCCTCGGCCGGGGCCGCGCTCGCCCCGACGCCGATGACGCTGATCATGGCCAGGGCGCTGCTCGGTATCGGCGGCGCGATGATCATGCCGGCCACGCTCTCGCTGATCCGCCAGGTGTTCACCGACAGGCGCGAACGCGCCATCGCGCTGGGCGTCTGGAGCGCGGTCGCGGCGGCCGGGGCGGCGGTCGGCCCGCTCATCGGCGGCGTGCTCGTCGGCATCTGGTGGGGCGCCGTCTTCCTGATCAACGTGCCGATCCTGCTGGCGCTGCTGCCCGCCGCCGTACGCCTGCTCCCGGACTCACCCGTCCGCAAGGATCGCCCGTGGGATGCCACGAGCGCGGTGCTGTCGGTGTTCGGCATCCTGGCGCTGGCGTTCGGACTGAAGGAGGCGGGCGCGGGCACCCTGATGCCGCTGTGGGCGTCGGTGCTGGTGTTCCTGACCGGGCTCGCCCTGCTGGGCCTGTTCATACGCCGGCAGACGCGGTTGCGCGCGCCGCTGCTGGAGGTCGGGCTGTTCAGGCGGCGCGAGTTCTCGACCGGCGTGGTCGGCGTGCTGCTCGGCGTGTTCTCGCTGGTGGGCCTGCAGCTCATGCTCGCCCAGTACCTGCAGCTCGTGCTCGGCGACAGTCCGTTGCGCGCGGCGGTCCGGATGTTGCCGCTGGTGATCTCGGCCATCTCCGGCGGGCTCGCCGCCGCCCACATCCTGCCGAGGATCGGCATGCGGGCCACGATGAGCGGCGGGCTCGGGCTCGTCGCCCTCTCCTTGACCCCCACCCTGAGCTGGGGGGTCGAGGGCCATCCCGTGATGCTGGCGCTCTGCTTCGTGGGCATCGGGTTCGGGGTGCAGGTGGCGCTGCTCGCGGCCTCCGACACGATCATGTCGTCGGCGTCGGAGTCCCAGGCGGGCGGGGCCGCGGCCATCGAGGAGACCGCGTACGAGCTGGGCGCCGGGCTGGGCGTGGCCGTGCTCGGCACCATCACCACCATCGTGTACGCCCCCGGTCTGCCCTCCGTGCCCGGGGTGTCCGCGAGCGGCATGTACCAGGCCAGGCAGTCGCTCGCGGGGGCCGCGCACGTCGCCCACGAGGTCGGCGGCAGCGCGGGCGGCGCCCTCATGGACGCCGCGCGGTGGGCCTTCGTGAACGCTCTGCACACGACCGTGGTCGTCAGCGTCGTCCTGCTCAGCCTGACCGCCGTCGCGGTGGCCATGCTGCTCAGCCGTGATTGAGGTGTGCCATGTCCCGATTAGGGCAGACAACTACCGTGAAACAGGCCCTCCGTGATCTTGCTGCTTTAGTCGCCCGCATCGGCGTGGGCGGCATCTTCTTCGCCAACGGCTGGACCAAGCTGGAAGACGGGCTCAAGGCCACCGGAGCGAAGTTTCTCCAGCAGGGTGCCCCCGCACCCGGCGCCTGGGCCACGGTCACCATGCTCACCGAGCTCATCGGCGGCGCGCTCCTGATCGCCGGTCTGGCCGTCTCCGCCACCGGGCTGATCCTGTTCGCCGAGGCGCTGGCGGTCTTCCTGGTGGCCCCGCCGCTTAATCCGATCAGCATGAACGAGCTCATCCTCCTCGGCGCCGCCTCCCTCCTGCTCGCCGTGGTGGGCGCGGGACGGGTGTCGGTGGACCACATGGTGGTGATCCGGCGGAGGGAGTCCGAGGCGGCGAACGAGTTCGCGGCCGACACGGAGGCGGACCGCGTCATCGCCTCACTCCGAGAGCCGGACACGCCCGACAAACCGCCTGTCCCGGGGCCGGAGGAATCCGCCGCGTCGGCCACAGAAGACACGGCCCCGCACCCGCGGCCGCGCGCTAAGGGCGGGGACGCCACACGGGCGGAGAGCTCTGCTCCCGCGCCGGGCGACACGCTGGTGGCGGGCCGCAAGAAGCCCTCGGCCCGCAC
>NZ_JBFAMX010000344.1:0-10610 GCF_040659615.1 Nonomuraea sp. NPDC049784 | reverse complement strand
GCCGAACAGGCCGCGGGCGCCGTAGCGGTGCCGGTCGGAGTAGGCGGAGAAGGTCACGCCGTCCCTGGTGGCCTCGTACGTGCGGACGAAGCCGAGGCCGCCGCGGTTGCGCCCATCGCCTCCCGAGCCTGGGATGAGCGCGAACTCCGTCACCCTGAAATGCGAGTAGTCGATCTCCAGCGCTTCGACGGGAGCGCTGGCGCAGTTGGAGATGGGGTTGTCGAGCGCGTCTGCGCCGTCGCCCGCCGCACCGGCGCCCCAGCCGCCGCCGAGCACCTCCAGCACCACCTCGTACTGGTGGCTGTGGGGGTCGAGGTAGCTGAGCGCCGCCGCACTGGTCGTGTCGTAGCCGGTGGCGACGACCCGGTCGGGCAGCGCCTCGGCGAGCGCCCTGATGACGGCGTCGAACGCGCGGCTGGCCGGGGTGAGCCTGGCGCGCACCGCGGCGGGCGCGGCCGGGTTGAGTATGGACCCGTACGGCGCGGTCACCCTGATGGGCCGGTTGCAGCCCTCGTTGAACGGGATGTCCTTGTCGCGCAGCAGGCCGCGGATCGCGCTCTGCACGGAGGAGACCGTCGAGGCGAACGGGCAGTTCAGGTTGGCCGGCACCTGAGGATCGGTCCCGGTGAAGTCGACCTCCAGGTCGGATCCGCGAACGCGGACCGCGACCCTGACGTGGTGCCTGTCGCCGCCCCACGTGGAGGCGTCGATGATCTCCTCGGCCGCGTAGTCTCCGTCGGGGATCTCCGCGATGGAGTCGCGCAGCCGCCGCTCCGCGTAGTCCTGCAGCTCGTCCATCACGGCGGCGGTCAGCTCGGGGCCGTGCCTGGCGACCAGCTCGCGCAGCCGTTCCGCGGCCACGTTGTTGGCCGCGAACTGCGCGTTGAGGTCCCCGACGACCAGGTCGGGCACGCGTACGTTGAGCCGGAAGAGCTCCTCGACGAAGCCGCCGTGCCAGTCGCGCGAGACTGAGAAGGGCCGGCCCGGCAGGCGGATGCCCTCCTGGTAGACCTCCTTGGCGTTGATGGTCAGCCCGGGCTCGCCGCCGCCGATGTCGACGTGGTGCGCCACGCTCGCCGCGAACCCGACGAGCGTGCCCTCATGGAAGATCGGCGTGAACAGGTAGATGTCCTGCAGATGCTGGCCGCCGCGGAAGGGGTCGTTGTAGAGGATCGCGTCGTCGCCGGTCAGCGCCGCGGGGTCGACGTCGGCCAGCACGGCGGCGATGGCGTGCGAGATGCCGGCGGTCATGATGGGGATGGCCTCGGCCTGGCTGACCACGTTGCCGCGCGGGTCCACGAGCGCCACGGCGTAGTCGCGGGCCTCACGCACGACGGAGGAGAACGCGGCCCGCCGCAGGTTCGCCGCCATCTCGCGGGGGATGGCCGCCAGGGCGGTGCCGACGATGTTCAGGGTGACGGGGTCCACGGTCATGTCAGGCTTCCCTGGTGAGCAGGAGGTTGGTGGCGGGGTCGACGGTGGCCGTCCAGCCGGGGGGCACGTACGTGGTGGCGGTTTCCTCCTCGACCACCGCCGGCCCCTCAGCCGTGAAGCCGGGCGGGAGCGACTCCCGCCACAGGAAGGCGCAGCTCCGCTCCTCGCCGCCGATCACCACCGGCAGATCCTCGCGGCGCGCGGGCCCTTCCACCGGTACGGCGGGCAGCGCGGTGTCTTCGCGCGGCACCCTGAGCGTGAGCCGGTACGTCACCACCTGGACGGCCTTGGCGGGCGTGCTGTGGCCGTACCTGAGCGCATGGGCCTCGTGGAACAACCCGGCCGCCTCCTCGGGGGACACGCCCTGCGGCACCGGCACGGTGAGCTCGAAGCCCTGGCCCCGGTAGCGCAGGTCCAGTTCGAATTCGGCGACCACGCCCCCGGGGTCCACGCCCTGGGTGGCGATCTCGGCCCTGGCTTCGGCCAGCAGCTCGGCGAACACCTCGTCCAGCTCCTCCGGCGCCAGCTCTGCCAGGTCCGCGACCCTCGTGACCGCGAAGCGGCGCTGGAAGTCGGAGCTGAGCAGCCCGTACGCGGACATGAGCCCGGCGTGCGGCGGGACCAGCACGGACGTGATGCCCAGCTCGTCGGCGACCGCCGCGGCGTGCAGGGGGCCGGCGCCGCCGTAGGCGACGAGCGTGTGGTCGCGCGGGTCGTGGCCGCGCTCGGTGGAGACGAGCCTGATGGCGCCGGCCATGGCGACGTTCGCGATGCGGAAGACGTCCTCGGCGAGCTGGGCAGGCGTCCGTTCGAGCTCACGGGCCAGGGCCTTCAACGAGGAGATCGCCGCCTCGGGGTCCAGGGCGTGCCGGCCGCCGAGGAAGTGGCCGGGCCGGATGAGGCCACGGGTGACGTTCGCGTCGGTGACCGTGGCCGCGGTGCCGCCCCTTCCGTAGCAGGCGGGGCCCGGATCGGCGCCCGCGCTGCGCGGGCCCACCTGGAGCATGCCGCCAGGGTCGAGTCCGACGATGCTGCCGCCGCCCGCGCCCACGGTGGCGATGTCCACCATCGACAGCTTGACCGGGATCCTGTCGATCATCGACTCGGTGGTGATCTGCGGGCGGCCGCCGGTGACCAGGCAGACGTCGGTGCTGGTGCCGCCCATGTCCATGGTGACGATGTCGGCGAGGCCCGCGGCGGCGGCCACCGCGACGGCGCCCGCCACCCCGGCGGCCGGGCCGGAGAGCAGGACGTGGATCGGCCGCTGCCGCACGTACGCGGCGGGCACGACACCGCCGTTGGACTGCATCATCGACAGCTCGCCCATGCCGCGATCGGCGAGGGAACGTTCCAGACGGCTGAGGTAGCCGTCGACGGTCGGCTTGACGAAGGCGTCCACGGTGGTGCTGCTGGCCCGCTCGTACTCGCGGAACTCGGCCACGACCTCGCTGGACAGCGACACGTCCAGGGCGGGCGCGAGCTCCCCGGCGATCTCGCGTACCCGCTGCTCGTGGGCCGGGTTGCGGTAGCTGTGCAGGAAGCACACGGCGATCGAGGTGACGCCCAGCCCGGCCAGCTCGGCCACCGCCTCGCGTACGGCCGGCTCGTCGAGCGCCACCAGAGGCTTGCCCGTGACGTCGAGCCGCTCGGGCACCTCGCGTACCAGCTCGCGGCGGACCAGCGGCCGCGGCTTGCGGTAGTGCAGGTCGTACATCACGTCCCTGTCGTGCCGCTGCAGCTCGAGCACGTCGCGGAAGCCCTGGGTGACGATGAGGCCCAGGCGCGGCCCCTTGCGTTCGAGCACGGCGTTGGTCGCCACGGTCGAGCCGTGCAGGAGCGGCGCGCCCGACAGGTCCACGGCCTCCAGATGGGAGATCGCCTCCAGCACCGCGAGCGAGGGGTCGGACGGGGTGGAGAACACCTTCCCCGTGGCCGCGAGCCGCCCGGCGTCGTCCAGCAGCACCAGGTCGGTAAAGGTGCCGCCACACTCCACACCGAGTCTCATCGCGTTCCTCTCTGTTGGATGGAGAAACGGTCACATAGGCCTCCATCTGCGGCAATACGTCATTTAACCTATGGAGATGCTGCACGGGCCGAGGTATGAGGGGTCGCCCAGCGGCGCGGGCGAGCCCGGGATGGCGCGTGTCTCCCCCGACGGCGCCGTGGAGCGGCTCGACGGCGTCGGGGCCGACCTGCGCGGGCGGCCGATGCTGGCCCGCGCCGCGACCGCGTTGCTGCGGTCGGGGCGCGACGCGGTCACGTTCCTCCTCGTGGAGGGGGACGAGTTGTGGACGCACGCCTCCATGACGGTGGCGCGGGAGACGGGTGACGTGGTGGTCTCCGCGGCGGACGTGCCGCCCCCGTACGGGCTGACGCCCCGGGAGCTGGACGTCCTGACGCTCATGGCCGGCGGGCTCACCAACACCGCCGTCGCGCGCTATCTCGGCTCGAGTCCGCGTACCGTGTCCAAGCAGGTGGAGAGCGTGCTGGCCAAGCTCGGGCAGGCCACGCGCGGCGGGGTCGCGGCGTTCGCGGTGGATCACGGGCTGCTCAGGCTGCCGATCCCCGGCGGGTGCCCGGAGCTGACCGCGCTGGCGGCGGGCGCGGTGGACCGGCTGATGCGTTCTCCCGGGCCGCTGCCGAACTTCGCCACCGTCGGGGTGGCGCGGCGGCGCCCTGTCTCGCCGTACGAGATCGGGCTGCTGCTGCCGCTGGTCGGCGGGTCGAGCGACGACGGCGAGCAGATGCGGCGCGGGGCGGATCTGGCCGTCGAGGAGCTGAACGCGCGCGGCGGCGTGGCGGGCCGGCCGGTGCGCACGCATGTGAGCGCGGTGGACTCACTCGACGCGGACTCGGTCTCCGCCGGCCTCGCGGAACTGGCGGCCCGGGAGGTGCCGGCCATCGTCGGCGGCTATCTGCTGACCGACGAGCGGGCCTCGTACGAGATGGTGGCCGACTTCGGCGCCCCATACCTCAACATCGGCACCAGCGACCTGCAGGCCGACTGGGTGCGGCAGGAGCCGGACCGGTTCGGCCGGATCTTCCAGACCGGGCCCACGCGCGCCAACTACGGCAAGGGCTTCGCCCGCTTCCTCCGGGGCCTGCGGCTGCGCAGAGGCAGCGTCGGGTTCGTGGAGACGACGATGCCGGACACACAGGCGTTCAACGAGGAGACGGCGCGGCTGGTGCAGCAGGCGGGGCTGGCCATCGACTTCGTGGTCCGGCTGACGCCGCCCTACCACGACTGGAGCCCGGCGCTGGCCGCGATCCGCACGCATGCGCCCGGTGCGGTGATGGTCACCCATCACCTGGCCGAGCAGGCCGCCGCATTCCAGCGGGCGTTCGTCCAGGAGCCCTCGCCGACGCTGGTGTACATGGTGTACACGCCGGCGGTGCCGCAGTACCTGGAGCTGGCGGGACGGGCGGCGGAGGGCGTGGTCTGGGCGACGGTCACGGGCCTGTACGGGGACAGCAGGGGACGGGCGTTCGCCGAGCGCTTCCTGAAGCGGTACGGCGCCTCGCCGGGGAGGTCGGTGGCGGGGGCGGCGTACGACCAGATCAACCTGCTGGCCCTGGCCTGGTCGGCGCACGGCCGCCCGCACGACTTCGGCCTGGTGGCCCGGGATCTGCGGGCGATCGTGTATCGGGGGGTGAACGGGGCTTACGACCTGGACCGGGGCGGGCAGACGAGCGTGGCGTTTCCCGATGAGATCCCGGATCCTTCGCTGGGGCAGGCGCACCTGGTCTTCCAGATCCAGGACGGGGTGCACCGGGTCATCGGCCCGGCGCCGTACGCGGAGGCCGCCTTCCGGCGACCCCCATGGATGGTCGCATAAGGGCTGGCCGGATTCTTTCGGATAATGGCCTCCCGGCCACTCGCGGAGGCTAGGCAGCGCGCGCAATGATTGCATGCGCCGTATAAAGGCGGACGCAATGCAATTGGAGGGTTTGGACATGCCTATCGGGCTTCTCGCCCTGGCACTGGGCGGCTTCGGCATCGGGCTCACCGAGTTCGGGATCATCGGCCTGCTGCCTGAAGTGGCGGCGGACTTCGGGGTCACCGAGCCGGTGGCCGGATATCTGGTCTCGGGCTACGCGCTGAGCGTGGCGGTCGGCGCCATCGCGCTGACTGCGGCGATCGCCCGGTTCGACCGTAAGAAGGTGCTGCTCGCGCTGATGGTGCTGTTCATCGCGGGCAACCTGATCTCCGCGGTCGCGCCGATCTACTCGGTGCTGATGGCAGGCCGGGTCGTCGCGGCGCTGTGCCATGGCGCGTTCTTCGGCGTCGGCTCCGTGGTGGCAGCCGACATGGTCGCGCAGAACCGGCGGGCCGGGGCCATCTCGCTGATGTTCGCCGGGCTGACCGCGGCCAACGTGCTCGGGGTTCCGCTGGGCACGCTGCTCGGGCAGCAGCTCGGCTGGCGCTCGACGTTCTGGGCGATCACGATCATCGGTGTCGTCGCGCTGATCGGCATCCGGCTGCTGGTGCCACCGACGCCGGCACCCGCCGAGACGAGCCTGCGCAGCGAGCTGGGCGTGTTCCGCCGGCCACAGGTCTGGGTCTCCGCCGCGGTCACCGTGCTGGCCTTCGGCGGCATGTTCGGCGCGTTCACCTACATCGCGTTCACGCTCACCGAGGTCAGCGGGTTCGCCACCACCACGGTGCCCTGGCTGCTGGTGCTGTTCGGGGTCGGCACGTTCGCCGGCAACTTCGCCGGCGGCAAGTTCGCGGACCGCGCGCTGAACACGTCGTTGACCGTGATCCTGGCGCTGCTCACGGTGGTGCTCGCCGTGTTCGCGCTGACGGCGCAGAACCAGGTCATGACGATCGTCTCGCTGCTGCTGATGGGCGCGGTCGGGCTCGCCACTGCACCCGGGCTGCAACTGCGGATCATGGGGTACGCCCAGGACGCGCCCACGATGGCCTCCGGCGCCAACATCGCGGCCTTCAACATCGGCAACGCGCTCGGCGCCTGGCTGGGCGGGCTGGCCCTCGGCGCCGGATTCGGCTTCGTCTCGCCGCTCTGGGTCGGCGCCGGAGTCACCGCCGCCGGGCTCGTCGTCCTGGTGGCCGGGTCGGTACGGCCGCGCCGTCAGGCGCCGGATACCGTCCCGGCCGAGGTCACCGCGTAGAACTCCTTACGGGTGGGCGATGAAGCGGCCGAAGCGGCCCTGGTGGTAGATGAGGGGACGGCCTGGGCTGTGCACCCTGGCCTCGGCGACCAGGCCCACGACCAGGATGTGGTCACCGACGTCCACCGTCTCGTGCGGGAGGCAGATCAGGTGTGCGGAGACGTCCTGGAGCAGGGGGGCGCCCAGGGGGCCCGGACGCCAGCGGGTGGGCTCGGCGAACCGGTCGATGTCCTTGCGCGCGAACCTGGACGCCAGATCGGCCTGGTCACTGGCCAGGACGTTGACCGCGAAGTGGTCGGCCGAGCGCAGCCAGGGCCAGGTGGTGGAGGACCGGTCGACGTAGAAGGAGACCAGGGGTGGGTCCAGGCTGACGGAGGAGAAGGACGTGGCGGTGAGGCCGACGGGGATGCCGTCGGCCTGGGCGGTGATGATGACCACCCCGGCCGCGTGCACGGCCAGCGCGCGCCGGAACCCGTCGGCGTCAACGGGGCCATCCGGCACCGCCTCCACGACCGGCTGTCCCTCCACCTCCGACTGCGATTCCGTCATCGACAGGTCGTCCGCCACCACCGCACGCGACTCCGCCGCCAACCGCGGTGCCGGCGCCAGACGGGCCGACGCGCGCCGAGCGTCCCGAGCCCGCCGGGCCTCGCGAGCGGCCACCGTCTCCGTCATGAAAGAGCCCCTTCCTTGAGCACAGCCGCCACCTGCGGCGCCACTCGATCGGCCCATCCGGCCAGTACCTCCTCCAACTGCGGAATCTGCGACTCCAACACCGCCAGCCCCGGGGTGGGCACGAAGGCTCCCAGCTCCACCAGCAGCGGCCGCAAGTGCACCTCCACCGCCAGCGAATGCTTGTGATCCCCCATGACCAGCAGCGGCAGCGCCGCCTTGCCCGCCAGCGCGTCCGGCGGCAGGCGGTCAAGGAGGGACTTCAGCAGACCGGTATAGGTGCCCTTGTAGGTCGGGCTGGCCACCACGAGCACGCTCGCCCCGGTCACCAGTTCCAGCGCCGCACCCACGTCGGGATGCTTGTCGGGCGAGAGCAGGTGGGGCCCGGGCCCCGACAGGTCCACGACCTCGTACGCCCCGGACGAGGCGCCGAGGCGGCCGCCGACCGCCTGGGCGGCCGAGGTGGCGACGGCGAGGGTGCGGGAGCCCGGCCGGGGGTTGCCGACCAGCGTCACGATGCTCATCGCGCCACCGCCACTTCGTGCCGGGCCTCGGCGTAGCGGGACGGGGGTCTGGGAAGGCCGTAGTTCTCGCGGAGGGTGCGCCCCTCGTAGTCGTACCGGAACAGGCCCCTGATCTGCAGCTCCGGCACCACGTGGTCTACGAAGTCGCTCAGCCCACCGGGCAGGATCGGCGGCATGATGTTGAACCCGTCGGCCGCCCCGGAGAAGAACCACTCCTGGAGCTGGTCGGCGATCTGGCCGGGCGTCCCGGCGACGACGCGGTGGCCGCGGCCGCCGGCGAGGCGGCCGAGGAGCTGCCTGACCGTGAGGCGCTCGCGCCTGGCCAGGTCCACGACGAGCTTGCGCCGGCTCTGCGCGCCCTCCGTCTCGACGGGCACCTCGGGCAGGGGCTCGTCCAGCGCGTCCTCGGTCAGTTCGATGCCGGTCATGTGGGAGAGCTGTGCCAGCCCGTACGCGGGGATGATGAGATCCTCCAGTTCCTTCTCCAGCCGCAGCGCCTCGTGCTCGGTCGAGCCGATGATCGGCGAGATGCCCGGCAGGATGAGCACGTCCTCGTGCCGCCGGCCGTAGGCAGCCAGGCGGCGCTTCAGATCGGCGTAGAACTCCTGCCCTTCCTGCAGGGTCTGCTGGGCCGTGAAGACGGCCTCGGCGTAGCGGGCGGCGAACTCCTTGCCGTCCTCCGACGACCCGGCCTGGACCAGGAGCGGGTGCCCCTGGGGCGGGCGGGAGGTGTTGAGCGGCCCGTTGACGGCGAAGTACTCGCCGGCGTGCTCGATCGCGTGGATCTTGCCGGTGTCGGCGTAGAGGCCGCCGGCGCGGTCGCGCAGGATCGCGTCGTCCTCCCAGCTGTCCCAGAGCTTCCGCGCGACCTCCAGGAACTCGGTGGCCCTGGCGTAGCGGTCGGCGTGGGACGGACGGACGACGCCGAAGTTGCGGGCCTCGGCCTCGCCGGCGGAGGTGACGATGTTCCAGCCGGCCCGGCCGCCGCTGATGTGGTCGAGTGAGGCGAACTTGCGGGCCACGTGGAAGGGCTCGTTGTACGTCGTCGACACGGTGGCGATGAGGCCGATGTGGTCGGTGACGGCCGCCAGGGCCGACAGCAGGGTCAAAGGTTCGAGGGCGCCGAGCGCGTTGTGCCGGACGTTGCCGTTCAGCGCCACGCCGTCGGCGAGGAAGACCGAGTCGAGCTTGCCGCGCTCGGCGATCTTGGCGAGCTCCTGGTAGTGGCGGACATCGGTGAGGCGGGCCGGCTCTGTCCGGGGGTGTCGCCAGGCCGCCTCATGGTGGCCGACGCCCATGAGGAAGGCGTTCAGGTGGAGCTTTCTCGTCACGTGGTCCTCCAGGTGGAGAATCGGCGCTCGACGCCGACCAGGAGCAGGTTGAACAGCACGCCGAACGAGGCCTCGAAGTACCGGGGGAGCCGACCGCCGAGGATTCGCCGGCGCGTCTCCTCCGGGACGTCTTCCTCGGCCTCGTCGTCGGGCAGGTCGTACCAGTGAATGTCTCCGGGGAGCAGGCGTCGGTCAGCCATGAGCCCGCTCCAGTACCCGCGCCGCCGCGACCTCTTCGCGCAGCAGGCTCCACACGCGGTGGCGGTATTCGCCGAAGACCGGGTCAGCCCTCAAGTCGCCCTCCCGTGAGTCGAAGCGCACGTCGATGATCTCTTTGATCCGGCCCGGCGTCGAGGTCATCACGGCGACCCTCTGGCCGAGATAGACGGCCTCGTCGATGCCGTGCGTGATGAACACGACGGTCTTGCCGGTCTGCTCCCAGACGCGGACCAGCTCTTCCTGCAGCGACTCGCGGGTCTGCGCGTCCAGGGCGGCGAACGGCTCGTCCATGAGCAGCACGTCGGGGTCGAACGCGAGGCTGCGCGCGATGGCGACCCGCTGCCGCATCCCGCCGGCCAGCTCGTGCGGGTAGCGTTCCTCGAACCCGGCCAGGCCCACGAGCGCGAGGTGCTCGCGTGCCCGCCGCGCCCGTTCCCGCCTCGGCACGCCCTTGGCCTCCAGCCCGAACTCCACGTTGGACTGGGCCGTGCGCCAGGGGAACAGCGCGTACTGCTGGAAGACGATGCCCCGGTCGAGCCCGGGCCCGGCGACCGCCACGCCGTTGACGAGGATGTCGCCGGACGTCGGTGCGGTCAGCCCGGCGATCAGGTCGAGCAGGGTGGATTTGCCGCAGCCGCTGGGCCCGACGAGCGTGAGGAACTCGCCCTCGCGCACGTCGAGGTCGATGCCGGAGAGCGCGGTGAACGCCTGGGGGTCGTCCCTGACCTGGAACGTCTTGGTCACGTCCCGGATGCTGATCTTGGTCATGAGCCGCTCGCAGCGGCGTATGGGTTGAACTTGATCACGGATGGTCCTCTGATGGACGGAAGAGGGATGTCAGCGGTACGTGATCAGCGACACTGCGCGCTGGCGACGTGGCCGAAGTCCACGTGCGGGCGCGTGGTCAGGTAAAGGCCCATGTCTATGAAGCTACGATCCCCGACCGTTAAAGTCAACATTTCCTACTGGACATACATGAATTAGCGCCAAGCCTGCGCGAGCAGCTCGTATGAGCGGACGCGGTCGGTGTGGTCGTGGGTGATGGTGGTGATCAGCAGCTCGTCTGCCTGGGTGACGCGCTGGAGCACGCGCAGCCCTTCCGCGACCGCCTCAGGGTCGCCGGCGAACTGGGTGTCGACGCGGTCGGCCACCAGCCTCCTGTCCTCCTCCGTCCACACGTGGGCGTCTGCCTGCTCGGGGGTGGGGTACGGGATGGCGCCCTGGCCGGTGCGGATGCTGCGTACCCAGAGGCCGTAGGGCTTGGCCAGCTCCCGCGCCGCGGCCTCGTCGCCGGCCA
>NZ_JBFAMX010000343.1:0-10624 GCF_040659615.1 Nonomuraea sp. NPDC049784 | reverse complement strand
ACTCGCCTCCAGCACCTTGACGGTCTCGGCCACCGTGCTCGCGACCGGCTTCTCGCAGAAGACGGGTATGCCTTGCTCGCAGGCCCTGATGATGATCTCGACCCGCGCCCGGACCGCGCGACCACGCGGCTGCTCCACGCCCACCTGCGCGCGTACCTGGCGCGCCATCCCGGTGCCGCGGCCCGCATCGGCTGGGCCGGCGCCCTCGTGCTGGCCGCGGCGGGCAGGGAGAAGGCGGCGAGGAAGGCGGCGGCGCGGGCCATGGCCGCCGCGGAACGCCTCGCCACACCGTACGACCACCACCGGGCCGAGCTGCTGGCCCGTACGTTATGAAGCGAAAGCGCAGGTCAGACGGGTATTGGGTTTGCCGGGCGGCACCGGGTACGGTCGGGACCATGCACGCGTACCGGACCGGATTCGTGACACTCGCCACAGTGGCCGCGCTGTCCGCCGCGTGCGGCGGCGCCGCGCCCGCCGCGCCCGCCGCGCAGAAGACGGCGCCGCCCGCGTCGCCGTCCCGGAGCCGGTCGCCCGCCGGGCAGGCGCTCGCAGGCAAGACCATCGTGATCGACCCCGGGCACAACGGCGGGAACGCCGCGCATCCCAAGGAGATCAACCGCCAGGTCGACGTCATCACCGGCAGGAAGCCGTGCAACACGACCGGCACCGAGACCGACGCCGGATACCCGGAGCACGCCTTCACCTGGGACGTCGCCAAGAGGCTCAAGCCGATCCTGGAGAAGATGGGCGCCAAGGTCGTGTTCACCAGGCCCGACGACAAGGGCGTCGGCCCGTGCGTCACCGAGCGGGCCGCCATCGGCAACGAGGCCAGGGCGGACGCGGTCCTGTCGATCCACGGCGACGGCGCCGCCCCGGGCGGGCACGGCTTCCACGTGATCCTGCCGGGGCTGGTCGCGGGGCACAACGACGCCATCGTCAAGCCCTCCCGCCGGCTCGGGGTGGCGATCAGGAACGCCTATCACTCCGGCACGGGGCTCCCGTACTCCACCTACACCGCCGTGGACGGGCTGCAGACCCGCACCGACCTGGGCGGACTCAACCTCTCCACGCGCCCTGCGGTGTTCATCGAGTGCGGCAACATGCGCAACCGCGGGGACGCCGCCAAGATGTCCGACCCCGCCTTCCGCGAGCGCATGGCCCAATCCCTGGCCGGCGGGCTCAGGAAGTTCCTGGGCTAGCGGCCCCGTACGCGCGCAGGAACGCCGCGACGGCGGCCTCGGAGAGCCGCTCCAGGTCGGCTTCCGTGTAGTGGTCGCCGCCTCCCCAGAACATGACCTTGTTCACCGGTATCCACAGCAGCAGGCCCACGAAGTGCTCGGCGGCCAGTTGGGGGTCGTCCAGGCGGAGCAGCCCGCGCTCCGCCAGACGTTCGAAGGCGGTGGCCATGGTCCTCAGCGAGCGCTCGAAGCCCTGCTGGTACCAGGTGCGGCCGAGGTCGGGAAAGCGGTCGGCCTCCGCGATCACCAGCCGCCGCAGGCGGAGCAGGTCCTGCCGCATGAGCGCGCCGAGGAACTGGCGGGCCAGCTCGCCCAGGTCCTTCTCCAGGTCGTCGCTGTCGTCGAGGGCTGCTGTGATCAGCTTGGCCAGTCCGTCCACCCCACTCGTCGTGTCGAGGATGATGCTGGTGAACAGCTGCTCCTTGTCGGTGAAGTGCTTGTAGACGGTCTGCTTCGAGACCGCTGCCAGCGCGGCCACCTCGTCCATGCTCGCGCCCACATAGCCGTTGCGCAGGAAGACCGGCCGCGCCGCGTCCATGATCTGCCTGCGCTTGCGTGCCGTGCGGCCGTCCTCTTCCGCTGCCATGACCACTCCTTCGCGCTTCGACGAAATCAGAGTACTAGACAGTTCCGTACTGCTTTGAGTACTGTACCGTCTAGTTCCCCAAGCGACCGAGGACGTTCCATGAGTGATCTCCAGAAGCAGGTGCAGGAAGCCGCCGACAGGCTCGTCGAGTCAGGCGAGGAGCGCGGGCTCCAGGTCGCGGTCTATCGCGACGGCGTCCAGATCGTGGACGTGGCGGCGGGTGTGGCCGACCCCGAGACTGGGCGGCCCGTCACGTCCGAGACGCCCTTCTACAACTTCTCGATCGGCAAGGGCGCCACCGCCACCGTCGCCCACGTGCTGGCCGGGCGGGGGCTGTTCGGCTACGACACGCCGGTGGTGGAGCTGTGGCCGGAGTTCGGGCGGCACGGCAAGCAGGGCGTGACCGTACGTCACGTGCTGTCGCACACGGCGGGCGTCCCCGGCGTACCGCTCGACACGACGCCCGAGGACGTCTGCGACTGGGGCAAGATGGTCGCCGCGCTGGAGGACGCCGAGCTGTGGTGGGAGCCGGGCACGAAGGTGGGCTACCACGCGTACACGTTCGGGTTCCTGGTCGGCGAGATCGTCCGCCGGGTCACCGGCAAGCCCATCTCCCAGGTGCTGCTCGAGGACGTGGCGGGGCCGCTGGGCGTGGGCGAGGAGCTCTACTTCGGGATGCCGGAGAAGGAGCATGCCCGGCTGGCCAGGCTGGAGGACGCGCCGGTGGACATGTCGGCGTGGGGAGAGATGCCGGCGGACCTGCCGATGTTCAAGGCGGGGCCGATGTCGCTGATGCCGACCGCCGAACTGGGCAACCGGCCCGACTACCTGTCCGCCGACATCCCCGCGGGCGGCAAGACCTCGGCCAGGGCCATCGCGCGGATGTACGCGGCGCTGCTCGGCGAGGTGGACGGGACGCGGCTGATCTCGCCCGAACGGCTGCGCGAGGTGACGGCGGTGGCCTCCAGCGGAGTCGACGAGGTGTTCGGCATGCCTTCGGCGTGGGGGCTCGGGTACGGCATCGGCGGCCCCGACTCGACGGCCGAGATGAGCCCGACGGTCTTCGGGGTGCCGGGCGCGGGAGGCAGCGCGGCTTGGGCAGACACGGCGACCGGCACGGCGTTCGCGCTCACCAAGAACCGGCTCACCAACGACTTCGCCGCCGTCGGCCAGATCGGCGCCATCGTCAAAGGCGCCTGACGCCCTCCCATCCTTCTTCGGTCACCACTTCGTGCGCCTTGCCCCCAAGGGACGGCCACCACTGACCGCGGTCACATAGGGGTCGGCCGAAGGGCTCACCAAGACGCTTTTCCCTCAAAAAGGACGGCCACCACCGACCGCCGTCTCATCGAGACCGGCTGGTCAGCCGTCACGGCACAGTGGTTTGCCGCCGACCACGCAGGCGATGTCGTCGAGCTGGCAGCTCAGCAAGGTGCCGTCCATGCCGAGCACGAGCACGAGATCGCGCCTGGACGGATGAGCCAGCATGACCCTGCCGACCACGCCATTATCCAAGATCACGGTCGGACGGCCTGCCGCGTTGTCCATGCCCTCGTGACTCCTCTCAGCTGCGGAACGGAACCCGTTCCCCACCAGGATGCACAGGTGTGTGCCATGAGCGCATCGGCCATCCGGCTCTAATTCCGGTCCTGAGGTTGGAAAGCCGTGGAAGACTTGCTCCAGCAGGCGTTACGGAGGTAGTGATCTTGCGCACCTGGCTTACTGATCGGTTCGGTTTGAGGGTCCCCTTGGTGGGTGCGCCGATGGCGGGGGTGGGCGCGGGCCGGCTGGCCGCCGCGATCTCCGAGGCCGGGGCGCTGGGCGTGATCGGGGCCGCCTCCGCCGCCACAGGGGAGTGGATCACGAAGGAGGCCGCCGTCGCGGGCGGCGGGCCGTACGGGGTCGGGCTCATGGCCTGGGCGGTGCCCGGCAACCCGGCCCAGCTCGACGCCGTGCTCGAGCTCCGGCCTGCGATGGTCTCCGTGAGCTTCGGACCGTACGCGCGCTATGTCGAGGAGCTCCGGCAGGCGGGCATCACGGTGGTCACCCAGGCGGGCACCACCGACGAGGCCCGCGCCGCCGAGCAGGCCGGGGTGGACGCGGTGGTGGCGCGCGGTGCCGAGGCCGGCGGGCACGGGCGCGACGAGGTGGGCACCTTGCCGCTGCTGCAGAGCGTCCTCGACGCCGTGCGGGTCCCGGTGATCGCGGCGGGCGGCATCGTGACGGCACGCGGGCTCGCCGCCGTGCTGGCCGCCGGCGCTGCCGGGGCGTGGGTGGGCACGGCCTTCATGGGATGCGTGGAGACCTCCCTTTCCGAGCGGGCCGGCGATCGGGTGCTGGCCGCGGAGGAGACGGGCACCGCGTACGGCCGGGTCTTCGACATCGCCCAGCGCCTCGGGTGGCCGCCGGAGTACGGCGGGCGGGCGTTGCGTAACGCGTTCTTCGACCGTTGGGCAGGGCGGGAGGACGAGCTGGCCACTGACGACGCCGCCCAGGCCCTGCTGGAGGCGGCGCGGCGCGAGGGCGACTTCGACACCGCCTACATTTACGCGGGGCAGGGCGTGGGGATGGTGAACGAGCGGCGTACGGCGGCTGACGTGGTGGCCGGCTTCGCCGCCGCCGAGCGGCTCCTGACCCGCTTCACGGCTCCTGACGCCTGACGGCGGCCGTGGTCGCGCCAGGAGCGCGCAAAAACGAGAACGTGTTCTGTTTCGCCTGCCATTCCCGTTGAAGGGACTTCGCCGACCTCGGCCTTCCGCGCGGAAGCGCCGAGTAGTATGACGTTCGAGTCGTACGCGCCTAAGGAGACGGCCCCCCGTGACCGAGCTAGAACGCGTTCCGCCCGGCGTGGACCCGACTGTTCCCAGCTCCGCCCGGGTGTACGACTATCTGCTCGGCGGCAAGGACCACGTCGCGGTCGATCGGGCGGTGGCCGAGAAGCTCCTCGCGGTCGCACCGGACACGCGCCAGGTGGCCAGGGCGAACCGCAGGTTCCAGGTCGAGGTCGTCCGCCATCTGGCAGAGCAGGGCGTGCGGCAGTTCATTGATCTGGGCACCGGCATCCCGACCTCGCCCAGCATCCACGAGACCGCCCGCTCGGTGAGCCCCGCCTGCCGGGTGATCTACGTGGACCACGATCCGGTGGTGCGGCTGCACGCCCAGGTGCGGCTCGCCGACTCGGCCGGCGTCGCCAGCGTCCAGGCCGACCTGCGCCGCCCCGCCGATGTGCTGTCCGACCCCAATGTCACCGGTCTGATCGACTTCGACCAGCGGGTGTGCGTGCTGATGGTCGGCGTGCTGCACTACGTGATGGACGAGGAGGATCCCGCCGGCATCGTGGCCGCGTTCAGGCAGCGCATGGCGCCCGGCAGCCATCTGGTGATCTCCCACTCGATGGCGGAGAGCGACCCTCAGGCGATCGCCCAGCTCACGATGGCGACGGCCGGCACCCCTGCGCAGACGCGGTTCAGGACCCGGGAGGAGGTGCTGGGGTTGTTCGACGGGTTCGAGCTGATCGGGCCCGGCCTGGTGCCGGTCCACGACTGGCACATCGGCGAGGAGCCCCACATCCCCCACCTGAACGGCATGCCGCAGCTCCGCGTCGACGGTGGGGTCGGCCGGCTCAGAGCTTGATGCCCTTGATGATCTTCGCCAGCTCGGGTACGAGGGGCCGGCTGGCCATCACGGTGACGACGACTCCCTCGCGCTCGACCCAGCCCGCGTACCTGCCGTCGCCCAGCGCGCCGTCGCCCTCTTGGGTGAGCACCTGACGGCCGCCGATCTTCGCGGTCCTGGTGTCTCCGGAGAACGTCCTCATGTCGAACGGCCCGTTCTTGAGCTGCGCCAGCTCGCTCGCCTTCGGCCAGCACACCACCCTGACCCACAGCGACCGCTGCTTGGGGTCCGCGTTGGGGCGGTCATCCCCCCACTGGTAGCCGTACTCGGTGATGCCATGGTGCTTGCTGACGACGACCCCGCCGTACGTGAAGCCCTTCGGGATGTGGTTGACGCGGACTCCCTTGATGGCGGCGGCTTCTGCCAACGCCCGAGCAGGCCGAGGCGTTGAAGATGACCCTGCGCGCCTGCAACCAGGCCGCCAACCAGGTTTCGCAGGTGGCCTATGAGATGGGCATGTTCGGCAACTATCAGCTGCGCAGGCACCTGTACGGGGAGTTGAAGGCCGCCGGATTGTCGGCCCAGCCCGCTCAGCACGTGATCAAGAAGGTCGCTGATGCCTACGCCACGTTGCGCGGCCTGATCCGTAATGGGCGCCTGGGCGGCCCGCGTTCCCAGTGGCGCCGCAAGGCGGAGTCCAAGCCGATCGCCTTCCGCCCTCAGGCTGCCCAGCCGTTTGACGATCGGTGCCTGTCCTGGCAGATCGACGCCCGCACCGTGTCCATCTGGACGGTGCGGGGCCGCTTGAAGAACATCTCGTTCACCGGCTCACCGCAGCAGCTCAAGACGCTCGCCCTGCACCGCAGGGGCGAGAGCGATCTGATCTTCCGGGACGGGATGTGGTTGTTGTCGGCCACCTGCCAGATCCCCGAAGCGCCGATGAACGCCGCCCCGGACGGGTGGCTGGGAGTGGATCGGGGGATCGTCAATCTGGCGACCACCTCGGACGGGACCAACTACAGCGGGCAGAAGCTGTCGCATTACCGGCGGCGGATGGCCCGCATCCGAGCCGGGCATACCGAGCGCAAGAACCGTCCCACCCGGGACACCTTCACCTGCAGGTCGTGCGGGTTCGCTGGACCCGCCGACCACATCGCCGCCCTCAACGTCGCCAGACGGGCCAGGGTGGCGTGGGTATTCGTCAACATGCCCAACGACCGCGCCATGGAAAGCGAGGTCAGTGCGTCCCGAGCCGGTCAGCCAGACCGGACCGCGAGGCGCAAGCCCAGGACTTCAGCCCTGGGTCGTTGAGTAGCTCTTGAGCGTGATGTCGGTCGCGAACTTGTCGGTCAGCTTCATCATCAAACCGAGCAGGAAGCTGTACTTGAACATCCAGTTCCGTATCCGGAGCCTGGCCGGGGTGCCGGGGGCGAGGAAGGGACCCGCGTTGCCGTTCTCGGTGATCTTGGCGTACCCGCGCATCTGCGCCTCGTACTGTGCGAAGGCCACGTGGTGATCGCCGCCGGCCGCGGCCAGCTCGCCCGCGAGCACGTACGCGCCCACCATGGCCAGGCCCGTGCCGAAGCCGCCCAGGGTGTTGCCGTACGCGGAGTCGCCCAGCAGCACCACGCGGC
The DNA here is from genome assembly GCF_040659615.1 of Nonomuraea sp. NPDC049784. Classification (NCBI taxonomy): domain Bacteria; kingdom Bacillati; phylum Actinomycetota; class Actinomycetes; order Streptosporangiales; family Streptosporangiaceae; genus Nonomuraea; species Nonomuraea sp. NPDC049784. The sequence goes on along the minus strand of NZ_JBFAMX010000343.1, from coordinate 3,551 downwards.
CCTGGCTGTAGCGGTCGATCGTGACCTTGCTGAGGGAGTCGAGGTAGACGTCCTGGGAGCGGCGCACTTCCTCCATGACCGCCGGGACCTTCCAGCCCATGCCCGCGTACGCGCGGGCCAGGATGTCCTTCTGCTGCCGCATGTCGTACCGGTCGTAGTCGAGGCGCTCGGAGGCGAAGACGAAGAACGCGGGCGCCTTCGGCCCGCCGACGGTGGCCATCCTGCCGGGCTCGTTGTACATCCTCGGCACCTCGCCGAAGGCTGCCGGGACGTCGACCAGGGCGTAGTAGTGGCCGAGGAACTCGACGTAGTCGGCCTCCGGGCCGAAGGCGAGGCGGCGCACGTTGGAGTGGATGCCGTCCGCCCCCACGACCAGGTCGAACGTGCGGGGGGCCGAGCGCTCGAAAGTGACATGGACGCCGCTGGGGGTCTCAGTCAGAGAGGTGATCGAGTCGCCGAAGACGTACTCGCAGTTGGGGGCGGTCCTCTCGTACAGGAGTCTCGACAGGTCGCCGCGCCTGATCTCGATGTCGCCGCCGGTGAACTCGCCGGGGATGACCGCCAGGCTGTGGCCGTTCGCGTCGACGATCTGCTGGTCGGCGCCGCCGGTCTGGAGCGCCTTGACGTCTTCGAGTATCCCCATGCGGGTCAGGACGGTGCGGTGGGTCTCGCCCTTGAAGTCGACGGCCTGCCCGCCCAGGCGGAGGGCCGGGGCCTTCTCGACGACGGTGACGTTGAAGCCGTAGCGGGTGAGCCAGTGTGCGAGGGCGGGGCCGCCGATGCTGGCGCCGGAGATGAGGACGTTGGTGTTCTTCATGCCCCGCAGCCTCGCCGGCGGCGCTGACAGCAGGGCGACTACCCGCTGACAGCCACGCCCGGCTCTGTCAGCGGCTCCTACCAGACACCGGGACCGAGGTTCGCGGTCAAAGCTGTGCGCGCGTCGTCCCAGCTCATCGACGCGCCCTTGGCGAACGCCGACGCGAACCCCTCCGGCCCGAGTGCCTCCGTGGCGGCGACAGCGATCCTGGCGACGTCCCGATCCCCCGCGACGGCCATGCCACGCAGCGCAACACCCACGCCGAGCAGCAATGCCGCCCGCCCCACCGAATCCTCGCCCGACGCGCCCGTGCCGCCGAGCAGGCAGTGGCCCGCGAGGCCCTCCGCGGCGTCTGCGAGGTGGGTGGCCAGCGGCGACTTCAAGGCGGCGGCCAGGGCCTCAGCGTGCCGGTCGGCGGCCGCCACGGCGTCGCCCGACGCCTCGGCCAGGCGGCCGAGCGCCGTGAGCACGTGCGCCCGCACCCCTGTGGACGTGAACGCCCCGCTCTCCGAGACGGTCAGGGCCGCGTCGAGCAGACGGCCGGCCTCCATCAGGTCGCCCTCGAACCGCGCGATCTCGCCCAGTCGCAAGTGAACTTCCGCCAGCAGCTCCGGCCTACCGAGGCGCCGCACCAGATCCCCGGCCCGCTCGCAGTCGGCGCGTGCCGCCTGGACGTCGTCCGCCCGCCAGTGCGCGTCGGCCCGCCGGACCAGCACGTCCACCAGCTCCTCCATCGCGCCGAGCTCCTCCAGCAGGCCGACCGCGTCCTGCCACAGGCCCATGGCGCGTCCCCACTCTCCGCGCCAGCCGGCGATCACCCCGAGCCAGTCGAGCCCCTGCGCCTTGCCCCAGCGCTCGCCCAGGGAGCCGAACTCCGCGAGCACCGACTCCAGCTCCTGCTCCGCGACCGCGACCTCGCCGCTCAGCAGTTTCAGCAGCGCGCGGCTGAGCCATTCGAGCGCTCTGCTCCACGGGTCGGCCGCGAGTACCCGCCCGGCCAGCGCCTGCGGCTCCGGCGGTCCCACGATCATTCCCCACAGGGCCGGGCCGAACCGGTACCGCATCGGCCGATCGAGCGACTCGAGGACCGCCCGGGCCTGCTTCCAGTGCGGCGACCCGGCGTCGGGTACGGCGTGCAGCACCACCAGCGCGTACTCCTCCGCCAGCTCGGGCCCTATCGCGTCGAGGAGGCGCACGGCATGCGGGGTCGCCTGGCCCCGCCGCCCGCTCAGCCACCAGTACATGGCGAGCGCCGCCACGAGCCGCGCCGCCGTCGGCCTGTCGTGCTCCACGCTCCACCGCAGCGCCGCCTGCAGGTTCGCGTTGTCAGCCGAGAGCAGGGCCAGCCACTGGAGCTGCTCGGCGCTGTAGAGGTGGTCGTCGGCGCGGCGGGCGAACTCCAGGAACCAGGCGGCGTGGGCCGCCTTCAGCCGTTCCTCCTCGTCCGCCTCCGCCAGCCGCTCCGCGCAGAACAGGCGGATGGTGTCGAGCATGTGGTAGCGCTCGCCGTCGGTCTCGATCAGCGACTTGTCCACCAGGTCGGCCAGCAGGTCGGCGCTGTCCGCGCCGCAGACCCGTTCCACCGCCTCCAGGCTCGCGCCTCCGGCGAACACGGAGAACCTCCTGGCCAGCTCCTGCTCCTCCGCGTCGAGGAGGCTCCAGCTCCACTCCACGACCGCGTACAGCGTCTGGTGGCGAGTCGGGGCGGTACGGTCGCCGCGCGACAGAAGCCTGAACCTGTCGTGCTCGGCCAGCCGGGTGGCGATCTCCTCCACCCCGAACGTACGCATCCGGGCGGCCGCCAGCTCGATGGCCAGCGGCAGGCAGTCCAGCGCCGCGCAGATCCGCAGGACGGCGTCCCGGTTGCCGGGCCCGACCGCGAACTCCTGCCGCACGGCCGCCGCCCGCTGGGCGAACAGCCTGACAGCCGGGTCGGTGGGCAGGGGCGCCAGCGGGACCAGGTGCTCGCCGGTGATGCCCAGCGGCTCCCTGCTCGTGGCCATGATCGCCAGGCCGGGAGAGGCGGCGAGGAGGCGGCGGGCCAGCGCTGCGACTTCGGAGAGCACGTGCTCGCAGTTGTCCAGGACGAGGAGGAGGTCCTGCTCGGCCAGCGCCGCCATCAGGCGTTCGGCGGGGTCGGGGAGCCCCCGCAGTGCCGACTCGCGCAGTCCGAGCGCCGCCAGCACCGCCCCCGCCACCTGCCCGGCCCCCTCCACCAGGGACAAGTCCACGAAGCACGCCTCCCGGGTCTCCCCGAGTGGGGTGGCGGCTTCGATGGCCAGGCGGGTCTTGCCGATGCCGCCGGGGCCGACGAGCGTCACCAGGCGGGCGCCGCGCAGAGCGCCCAGCCGCGCGAGCTCCTCCTCCCGCCCGACGATCTGGCTCAGCTGGGCCGGCGGCGCGACCCGCCGGACCTGGTGCCGGTCGGCGCGCAGGATCGCCAGGTGCAGGGCCGCCAGTTCGGGTGAGGGGTCGGTGCCGAGCTCGTCGGCGAGCAGGCGGCGCGTCTCGTCGAAGACCGCGAGCGCCTCGGACGGCCGCCCCGCCGCCTCCAGCGCGCGCATCAGCAACCCGCGCGGCCGCTCGCGCAACGGATGTGCGGCCACCAGGTCCTGTAGCGCGGCCACCGGGCTGCCCTCGGGCAGGCCCAGCTCGGCCTCCATCAGGTCTTCCACAGCGGACAGCCTGAGCTCCTCCAGCCGGAGCGCCTGCGGCCCCGCGAACGGCGCGTCGG
>NZ_JBFAMX010000342.1:0-10657 GCF_040659615.1 Nonomuraea sp. NPDC049784 | reverse complement strand
AATCCTGATCGGCGAGGGGTTCTGGACCGGCGATCCCTCTCAGCCGGTGTGCCCGTGTACTTCGCCAGGTCGGGCAGCGGGCTGGTGTCGGCGAGCTATTTCCGTCGGTACCCGCTCGCCTGCGACTTCGGCGGCGCGGCCGGCCTCGCGCGCGGGCGGGTGGCGCTGCCCGGGGTCCCCGACGAGGTGGCGGCGGCGTACGGGGCGGCGATCGGGCGGCCTGAGGCGCAGGTGGAGCGGATCGTCCAGGCACGAGGGCGGGCGGAGCTGGATCGGGTGCTCCAGGACGCCCGGGATGAGGCGCTCACCCGCGTGGTCAGCGCGGGAGCCCCGCCCGGCTCGGCCAGGATCGCGGAGACCACGGCGAACCCGCTGTCGTACCTGCCGGACGGGCTGTACCGGGTGCGGGTGACGGCGGAAGGCACGATGCCATGAGCGGCCACGCGCGGCGGGCGGTCATCGACGGGGAGGCGCTCGAGCGGCTCTCGGCGGGGTCGCGGATGTTCGCGACCGGGGCGGCGGAGTCGGCGCACAACCTCACCCTCGACTGGGGGGCCTCGGTCATCGGGACGGGAGTCGAGCTGGTGACGGCCGGGGGGCTGGCGCCGGAGACGTTGTGCGTGTCCGTCAGCCTGGTCGGGTCCACGACCGCGCTGGGGGAGCAGCTGCCGAGGGGCGACGAGCCCGCGCGGGCCGTACAGGCGCTGGAGCGCAGGCTGGGGGAGCGGGCCGGCGCGGTGGTGGCGCTGAACCTCGCGGCCGAGAACGCCCTGGTCCCGCTCATCGCGGCGGCCCAGCTCGGAGTGCCACTGGTGGACGGCGACGGCACGGGACGGGTGTTCCCGCTGGTCGAGCAGACGACGTTCGCGCTGGGCGGGATGAGCCCGGCCCCGCTGGCGCTGGCCGGCGGGTCGGGGGAGCTGGTGCTGCTGGAGACGGCCGGCGACCGGGTGGAGGAGCTGCTGCGCCCCGTGGTCCTGTCGCTCGGCGGGTGGGCGGTGGCGGCCTGCTACCCGATGACGGCGGGCGACCTGGCGCGGGTGCTGGTGCCGGGGACGGTGAGCCTGCTGCTCCGGGCCGGCGTGCCCGGAGCGCCCCGCTCGGCCGCGGCGCCCTATGGCGCGCGACGGCTGTGCAGGGGACGGATCCTGGCGGTGGAGGGCAGCACGGGGCACGGCACGGACCTGGCGCTGCCGTCGCTGCCGTCCAGCATCGTGGTGCAGGAGTCGGCGGGGCTGCGACGGCTGGTACGGCTCGAGGCACACAACGAGATCGTCCTCGCCCTGGCGGACGGGGCGGTGGTGGCGATGGCGCCGGACCAGATCTGCATGATCTCCACGGCCGGCGGGATGGTCGTGGACGTGGACAAAGCGGTGCCCGGCCTGGAGGTGGACGTCATGGTGGTGAAGGCCGCGCCGGTGTGGCATACGGACGAGGGGCTTGCGCTGGGCGGCCTGCAAGCGTTCGGGATCCCGCTGTAGAGGGGAGGGCGCGGTGAGCAGGACGCGCGCGACGGGGTGGGAGGCGCCGATCACGGTGGCCGAGCTGGTCAACGCCGGGCCGCTGGCCGGAGCGCGGATGTACGGCACCGGCGAGAACCAGGTGCACCAGGTGCGGATCGTGGACGAGCTGTCCGTGTTCGGCCAGGTGGCGCCGCACACGGCGGTGGTGCTGATCGGGACGGCGGCCAGCGGCGGGTGGGCGGTGGAGATGGCCATGCGCCGGGCCTGGGAGCAGGCGGCGGCGTGCGTGATCGCGCCGTCCGGCAGGCTGAGCGCGGGCTCCGGCGAAGTGCTCGCCGAGCGGCTCGGCGTCACGTTGATCTTCGTGGACGAGGACCCGCTGATCGTCGCGGTCCGGGTCGCCTCGGCCGCCGCCCGCCCGGAAGCGGCCCGCACCCAGCTCGTCGCCCGCTGCGCCACCCGTCTCGCCGAAGCCGGCCCCTCGGCCCGGCGCGTGCTCGGAGTCCTGAACGCCGAGCTGCCCGGCACCTCGGTGACGCTCCTCGACCGCTACGGCCGTCACTTGGCAGGTGCCCGGCCCGTCGACCGCCCAGGCACAGACCGCCTCGGCACGGAGACCCCGGGCGGCGGTGCCATGGGCGCGGATGCCCACGGTGGCGGTGACCGTGGCGCCGAGCCCCTGGGCGGCGGTGGCCCCGGCGCGCGGGACGAGTCCGGCGAGCCGCGCGGCACGCGCGACGGGTTCGGGGGCGAGGTCGTGCCAGGCGACGCGTCCCGCCCTGTGGCAGACGATGCCCGCGCTGGCTCCCCAGCACGGGATACGCCCGGCGACGGCTCCGATGCGGGAGGCGGAGCCTCAGGCGCGTCCATGACACGAAACGGGAAGGGCGGCGGCCCCATGGCGGGTCGTGGGGAAGACGGGGGGCCAGGGGTGGGGCGCCGCGCCTCCGGTGAGTCCATGGTGCGGGAGGCGTCGGACGGGCGGGCGCAGGGGACCCGGTGGTCGGCTGAGGTGGAGGTGCCCGACCTGGACGGCGGCGTGCTGGGCACCTTGGTAGCCGGCGGCTCGTCCCGGTCACCCGGATGGCCCGCGGCCGTGCGTACCGTATTGAAGCTGGCGGTGGCCCCGCTGGCCGCATGGGCCGCACAGGAGCGGCTCCGGACGTCCCGCGACTTCGCCCTGCAGCAGGCCCTCGCCGAACGCCTGCTCGCCGAGGCCCCGGCCGAGCCGGACGAGGGCGGACCGAGGGCGGAGGCGATCGCGCTGGGCTGGCCCGTGGAGGGCACGCTGACCGGCTACCAGATCAGGCCCACGGCGGAGGCGGCCGACGCCCCGCTGGCCCGGACGCTGATCACCGCGACCCTGGGCCAGGTCCCCGTGCTGCCGCGGGGCGAGGGGTGGGCGGGATGGTCGGCCCTGGGCCCGGGCGAGCTGGCCGAACGCCTGGCACGCTGCCTGGAGACGATGCCCTGGCCGTGCGTGGCCGGGGTGGGTGCGCAGGTAGAGGGGCTGCGGTCGGTGGGGGAGTCGTTGCTGGGCGCGGAGGCGGCGGCGTTCGTGGCGGGGCCGGGAACGGTGGCGCGCGCCGACCGGATGGGCCCGGCCGAGTTGCTGGGCGCTCTGCCCACGGGTGTCCTGCGCACCCCGGCCTCGGTCGTGCTGCGGCCGCTGCTGGCGGTCGACAAGGACGGCACGCTGCTGGAGACGCTGGCCGCGGTCCTGGACGAGGGCGGCGCGCTGAAGGCGGCCGAGCGGCTGGGCGTCCACCGCAACACGATCACCACGCGCCTGGAGCGCGTCAAGTCCGTGGGCTTCGACCTGGACGACGCCGCCACCCGCCTGGCCCTCCAGCTCGCCTGCCACGTCCTCCTTCGCTGAGCCCGCCCGGTACGCGACTCGCCTCGCCGCGAGCGGACCGCCTGTACTTCGGCAGAGGTCCTTTCGCGAGGGCATCGCATCGCTCACGCCCCCCGTGACGGGACAAGGGCCCGGCGGGCTCTCGAAGGACGGTGGAGGGCCGTGCAGGTTGAACACAGGGCGAGGCCACGTTGTACGGTCGGCCTTGCGGAATGCACTGGAGGACGCCTCTCCCTGTGCGGGCCGCACATGCGAGCCGGTGCCGCCACGGCGTACGGTGCAGCGCATGAGTTATCGCGTCGCCATGGACATCGGCGGCACCTTCACCGACGTCGTGTGCTACGACGAACGGAACGGCGCCGTCACCGCCTCGAAGGCGCCCACCACTCCGGGAGACCTGGCCGAGGGCGTGTTCGCCGCGCTCGGCCGGGTCGTGGACGACCCCGCGGGGATCTCGTTCTTCGTGCACGGCACCACGCAGGGACTGAACGCGCTGCTCGAGCGCAAGGGCGCCCGCGTGCTGCTGCTGGCGAGCCTGGGCGGCAGGGACGTCTACCAGATCGCCAGGGGCAACCGCGACCGCATGTTCGACCTGCGCTACCGCAAGCCCGTGCCGCTGGTGCCGCGCCAGGACGTCATGGAGGCGGGCGGCCGGCTGGACTACCGGGGGGAGGAGCTCGTACCCCTCGACGAGGAGGCGGTGCGGGCGGCGGCGCGGCGGGCGCGTGAGGAGGGGTTCGACGCGGTGGCCGTGTCCCTGCTGTTTTCCTACGCGAACCCGGCGCATGAGCTGCGGGCGGGCGAGATCCTGCGGGAGGAGCTGGGCGACGACGTGCTGGTCGTGCTCTCGCATGAGGTGGCGCGGGAGTGGCGCGAGTACGAGCGGACCTCGTCGGCGGTGCTGGAGGCGTACACCGGGCCTGTCGTGCGCCGCTACCTGGCCAGGATCGAGCGGCGCTTCGCCGAGCGGGGCCTGGCGGTGCCGGTGCACGTGATGCAGTCGTCGGGCGGGCTGGTCAACGCCTCGTACGCGATGCGCAGGCCGTTGCAGACGCTGCTGTCCGGGCCGGTGGGCGGCACGATGGGCGGGGTCGCGGCGACCCGGCTGCTCCGACGCGGACCCGGCGTCATCGAGACAGGGCGGGACAACGCCATCTGCATCGACATGGGCGGCACGTCGTTCGACGTGTCGCTCGTGGTGAACGGGCGGCCCGACGTGAGCGCCGAAGCCCGCATCGAGGGTTATCCGGTGCTCATGCCGATCGTGAACCTGCACACCATCGGCGCGGGCGGCGGCTCGATCGCCTACGCGGAGGCGGGCGCGCTGCGCGTGGGACCCGAGTCGGCAGGGGCCGTGCCGGGGCCTGCCTGCTACGGCAGGGGCGGCACGCGGGCCACGGTGACCGACGCGAACGTGGTGCTCGGCCGGGTGGATCCGGCCTGGTTCGCGGGCGGGCTGATGACGCTGGACGTGGAGGCGGCGGGTACGGCGATCGCCACGCTGGCCGACGAGCTCGACCTCGATCCGCTGCTGCTCGCCGAGGGGATCTGCGACGTGGCCAACGCCAAGATGGCGCAGGCGATCCGGACGCTGACCGTGGAGCACGGGATCGAGCCGCGGGAGTTCGCGCTGGTGGCGTTCGGCGGCGCGGGGCCGATGCACGCCGCGTTCATCGCGCGGGAGCTGGGGATCTCCGAGGTGGTGGTGCCGCGCTTCCCTGGAGCGTTCTCGGCGTGGGGGATGCTGGAGGCGGACGTACGCCGGGATCTGACGCATCCGTACTTCCGGTCGCAGGACGTGCTCGACGGCCCCGACATGTCCCGAAATTTCGTGACGTTGGAGGAGGAGGCCCTTGCGGCGCTCTCCGCCCAGGGCGTGCCGGAGGAGCGGCGCCGGGTCGAGCATGCCGTGGACATGCGCTACGAGGGGCAGGACTACACGCTGACGATCCCCCTGCGCGACGCGGCCGAGCCCGCCGAACCGGGGTTCCTCGAGGCCATCGCGGCCCGCTACGCCGAGGCGCACACCAGCCGCTACGGGCACGCCACCCCGGAAGCGCCGGTGGAGTTCGTCATGCTGCGCAGCACCGGGTTCGGCTCGTTCCCGCGCACCGTCGCCGCTTCGCCGGAGGTCCCCGAGGAGCAGGCGGAGCACGTACGGGATGTGATCTTCGATGGGGCCGTGCACAGCACGCCCGTGCTGCGGCGCTCCAGCCTGGACGGCGAGCTGGCCGGGCCCGCGATCGTGGTCGAGGAGACCGCGACCACAGTCATCCCGCCCGGCTGCGTGGCCACCGTGGACCCCAACGGCTTTCTCATCATGAAGGTGGACCAGTGATCGACCCCGTCACCACGGAGATCATCCGTTGCGCCCTGCTGCAGGCGGCCGAGGACATGAACACCACGCTCATCCGCAGCTCCTACACCCCCGTCATCTATGAGGCCAAGGACTGCGCCGTCGCGCTGCTCGACCGCGACCACAACGTGCTGGGCCAGTCGTCCGGGCTGCCGATCTTCCTGGGCAACCTGGAGGTGTGCACCCGCGAGACCGAGCGCCTGTACGGGCGGGAGGTCTGGCAGGAGGGCGACGTGTGGGTGCTCAACGACTCCTACATCGGCGGCACCCACCTCAACGACGTCACCGTCTACGGGCCGATCTTCGTGGACGGGGAGCTGGGCGGGTTCGCGGCGTCGCGGGCGCACTGGCTGGACGTCGGCTCCAAGGACCCGGGCGGCTCCATGGACTCGACGTCGATCTTCCAGGAGGGCCTGCGGATGGGCCCGGTGAGGGTGTACGCGGACGGCGAGCCCTGCCGCGACCTGCACGAGGTGATCGCCCGCAACGTACGCTTCCCGCACGCCACGCTCGGCGACCTGCGCGCCCAGGTGAGCTGTGCCATGACCGGGCAGCGGCGGCTGAAGGAGATCGTCTCCCGGTGGGGCCTGGAGACGGTGCTGGCGGCCCGTGACGAGATCTTCGCCCAGACCGAGCGGATGGAGCGCGCGGCCATAGCGGCCATCCCCGACGGCGTCTACGAGGCGTCCGGCCACCTCGACAACGACGGCATCGATCTGGACGCCCCCCTCCCCGTCAACGTCACGGTCGCGGTGTCGGGCGAGTCGATGCACGTGGACCTGACCGACTGCGCCGACCAGGCGCTCGGCCCGGTCAACTGCGGCGCGGCCCAGGCCGTGGCCGCCGTCCGCGTCGGCTACAAGCTGCTGGTCTCGGGCGACGTGCCGCTCAACGGGGGCTCGTTCCGGCCGCTGTCGGTGGACACGCGGCCGGGCTCGATGCTGGCCGCCGAGTCGCCCGCCGCCTGCCAGTACTACTACTCGCACCTGGGGCTGCTCATCGACCTGGTGGTCAAGGCGCTGGCGCCGGTGCTGCCGGACAAGGCGGCCGCCGCCTCGTACGGGGACTCGATGATCGTGCAGTTCACCGGCACGGACCCCCGTACCGGCAAGCTGTACGTCTCCCAGGAGGCCACGGTCGGCGGCTGGGGCGCCTGGGAGGGCGGCGACGGCGAGACCTGCCTGATCAACAACGTCAACGGCGCGCTGCGGGACATGCCCATCGAGGTGCTGGAGACCCTGTTCCCGGTACGCGTGCGCCGCTACGAGATCCGCCCCGACACCGGCGGCGCGGGACAGTGGCGGGGCGGGAACGGGGTGGTGCGCGAGTACGAGTTCTCCGGCGACACGTCGCTGTCGCTGTGGTTCGAGCGCTCGGTCACCCCGGCGTGGGGCCTGGCGGGCGGCGAACCGGGCGCCCCGCCGCGCGTCACCCTCAACCCGGGCACCCCGGACGCCCGCGAGATGCTCAAGGTGAACGCGCTGCCGGTCAAGGCGGGGGACGTGCTGCGCTGCGAGTCAGGCGGTGGTGGCGGCTACGGCCCCGCCGAGCGCCGCTCCCACACGGCCACGGCCGCCGACCTGACCCAGGGCCTGATCACCCGCTGACCCGGTCACCCGCCGTACCGGTGCTCTCCTCCGGCGCCGGTACGGCTGGGGGACCCAGCCCGCGCAGCCGCGGGTGGCGGTGGACGGGCCGTGCTTGCGCAGCAGGTCCACGAGCTGCACCCGTACGGGATGGGCGAGCGCCCGCAGGCCCGTGGCGTCGAGGACGACCACGCTCTCATGGGATCGCGTCATGGCTAGAAGGTTAAACCGCAAACATTTATTCGCAAAGAGTTCTTCGCGAAGAAATGTTTGCGATTCCGCACCCGAAGAGATCACGAACCGCCCTCCGCCCGGTGAGAATGATCGACACGGGGACGCTCGGGGGTGCCGCGTCTCCGGGGACATCGTTCTGACGGAGGGACCGACAGTGCGTCATTCAACGACCCGCCTGCTCGCCGGCGGCGCCGCTCTCGCCATGGCCGTCACGGGGGCCGCCATTCTCCTGCCGGTGCCGCCCGCCGCGGCCTCAAGGGTGGAGGCGGCCTGTGCCAACACCGCCGGCGACGCCAAGACGCTGCAGGCCGCGATCGACTCATCCAAGGAGGGCGACGAGGTCGTCATCAAGGGGCCGTGCCTGATCAACGCCACGATCAGCCTGCCGGACCGGCGCACGTACCGGGGCGACGCCAAGGCCGGGGCGGTGCTCAGGCAGGCCGACGGCGCCAACCTGCCCGCGGTGCTCGCCTCCGAGGGCTGGGTCAAGAACACCGACACCAGCGGCGACACGATCCGCGTCGAGAAGCTCACGATCGACGGCAACCGGGACAACAACACCGGCACCGTGGGGCTGCTGCTGCGCTCGTGGAACACCCGCGTGTACGACGTGGACATCTACGGCACGCCGTCCGACGGCATCCGCATCAGCAACCCGTCACAGAACGGCACGCTGCTCAAGAACACGATGGTCAACAGCGTCATCAGCGACGTCTATATCGAGGGAGCCGCCGAGGCGGGGCTGCGGGTCGTCGACCCCGGCAACTCCGTCACCGACTGGACGCTGCAGCGCTCCTGGATCGGCTTCAGCGGGACGCACGCCATCCAGAGCGACAACGCGGCCGGCTGGACGTTCAGCGACCTGCACCTGTACGCGACGCCGAAGAACGCCATCGACGCCCACCGCTGCTTCGGCACCTCGATCCAGAACAACTACATCGAGGACTTCGGCGCCGAGAGCACGGCGAACCAGACGTACTACGGCATCCGCTGCGACCTCCAGGGTGAGGCCAACACGACGATCACCGCCAACCGGATCCACAAGTTCCTGCCGCCGACGGACGCGCTGGCGGCGCTGCGCAAGGCACTGGGCAAGGCCCGGCGGGAGGGCTCGGCGCCGCCGGAGCGCACGTACACCGCCACGGGGTCGCTGCCGGCGGACGTGAACTTCGTCTACCTCGCCCTGGACGCGGTCAACTACGGCACCGGCCACGCGGCGATCACCGGCAACACCATCCTGGGCCACGGCACCAAGCGTGAGACGGGCATCCTGCTCAGCAAGGGCGACGGGGAAGGCGAGGCGATGTCCGTCGCCTCCAGCGGCAACCTGATCGACGGCATCGGCGTGCCGCGCAAGATCGGGCGCGGGGTGAAGGTCACGAGAGGTTACTGAAGAACCTCGCGCAGCAGCTTGGGGCCACCCGGCCGGCGACGCCACTCCCTCGGGTAACCGAGCGACACCTCCTCGAAGCGCACGCCGTCGTACCAGGTGACGCGGGGGATGTGGAGGTGACCGTAGATCACGGCGGCGGTCGGGTGGCGCGTGTGCCACTCCCTGGTGGCCGTCGTGCCGCACCACTGGGCGAACTCGGGGTAACGCAGGATGTCGGTCGGCTCGCGTACCAAGGGATAGTGGTTCACGAAGACCAGCGGCACGTCGTCGAGCCCGGCCAGCCGCCGCTCGGTCAGCTCCACCCGGGCCTGGCACCACGCCTCACGGCTCGGGTGGGGGTCGGGGTGCAGGAGGTACTCGTCGGTGCAGATCACCCCGGTGCCGCGGGCGTACGCGAGCGCGCTCTCCTTGGTGAGGTGGCCCGCCGGCAGGAACGTGTAGTCGTAGAGCAGGAAGAGAGGCACGATCCTGACCGGTCCGCCCGCCCCCTCCCATACGGGGTATTCGTCTTCCGGGGTGAGGACGCCCAGGTCCCTGCACATGCTCACCAGGTGCTCATAGCGGGCCGCTCCGCGCAGGTCCGGCGGGTCGTCCGGCGGGGTCCACAGCTCGTGGTTGCCCGGCACCCAGACGACCCGCTCGAAGCGGCCCGCCAGCAGCTCCAGCGCCCAGGCGATGTCCGCCAGCCGCTCGCCGACGTCGCCGGCGACCAGCAGCCAGTCGCCCGGGGTGGCCGGTTTCAGCTCCTGCACGATGGCCCGGTTCTCCGCGTAACCGACGTGCAGGTCGCTGATGGCCAGCAACCTGCTCTCGCCTTCTCTGGGCAACGGGCTTACCTCCTTCGCGCGTGACTACGAGCATGCCACGCGGCAGGCAGGCGTCACAGGGGTGCCGGCGGTGCCCTCGCCGCCACCGGGGCCGAATACGCTGTCGAATGTGCCTGCGCCCTACCTCACCCTCGCCGCCGTCGCCGAGCACGAGACGGAGGCCAAGCGCTCGCGCTTCATCTGCGCCCTGGCGCCCGCGCGCAGCGTCGAGGAGGCGGTCGCGTTCATCGGGGAGCGGCGCCAGAAGCACCCCGGCGCGACCCACAACTGCACCGCCTACGTCATCGGTCAGCGCGTGCAGAAGGGCGACGACGACGGCGAGCCGGGCGGCACCGCGGGCACGCCGATGGTGCAGGCCCTGGTGGGCAGGGGGTTCAGCGACGTGGTCGCCGTGGTGACCCGCTACTTCGGCGGCACCCTGCTCGGGGCGGGCGGCCTGGTGCGCGCGTACGGCTCCGCCGTGACCGAGACCCTCGACCGGGCCGAGCCGGTGCGGATGGTGCCGGCCAAGCTCGTGCGCGTCGCGGTGGCACACGACCAGGCCGGGCGGGTGGAGAACGACCTGCGGGCCTCCCGCCACCCGGTGCGCGACGTGACGTACGCGGGCGAGGTCACCTTCACCGTCTCCGTGGGCGAGGACGAGGTGGCGCCGTTCGCGGACTGGGTGGCCACGCTGACCGCGGGCCGGGCGCGCGTGGACGTGGGCGACGACATCCACGTCCCCGCCTGATCACGCAGCCTGATCACCCCTCCAGGGCGTACTGCATGACGCGGAACTTGGCCTGAGCCTCCGCCAGCTCGGCGGCCGGGTCGGAGTCGCCCATGATGCCGCCGCCCGCGAACAGGCGGGCCCGGCGGCCCTGCACGAGCCCCGAGCGCAGCGCGATGCCCCACTCGCCGTCGCCGTGGGCGTCGATCCACCCGACGGGTCCCGCGTACC
>NZ_JBFAMX010000341.1:0-10705 GCF_040659615.1 Nonomuraea sp. NPDC049784 | reverse complement strand
GCGGCCGCGGCCTACCGGGCGGCGATCGAGGGGCTCGACGACAGGCGCAGGAAGGACGCGACCACGCGGCTCGCCGGGGTGCTGGTGGCGCGCGGCGCGACGGACGAGGCCCGGGAGCTGCTGGCCGGGGAGTTCGGCGCGATGGGACGGCTCCAGCTCGTCTGCGTTCTGCGCGACCACGGCGATCTGACCGCGGCCCTGTCCCTCCTGACACGCGGATCCCAGGATGCGTGGGAGGCGCAGTTGCTCGGTGAGCTGCTCGCCAGGACCGGAGATGTGGCTGGGGCGCGGGAGGCGTTCGAGCGCGCCGTGGCCGCCGACCCCGAGTCCGCGTCCGGCACGCTGGTCGCGGCGGGCAGGCTGCTGGCGGAGGCGGGCGACGCCGAGTACGCCCGCACCGCTTATGAGCGGGTCGTCGCCCTGGACGACGACGAGTGGTTCACGGCCGTCGCCCGGGTCCGGCTCGGCACGGCCTCGGCCAAGGAACGCGGATGGGTGCTGGCCGACGACGGGGACCGGGAGGGCGCGGTCGCGGCGCTGACCGAGTTCGCCGGGTCGGAGCTGATGGCCGAGGTGCTGCTCGCGCTCAACGACGACGACGCCCGGAGCGTACGCCGCCTGGTGGCCGCCGCGGATCCGGAGGCCCGGCGGGAGCCCCTCGCCGAGATCCTCGAGCGGGCTCGCGGGCTGGACGATCACCATGCGGCCACGGCGCTCTGCCGAGTGGTCATCGAGCTGGGCGAGCCCGCCCTCGCCGCGCAGGCCGCGCTGGATCTCGGCGTGATCCAGGCGGAGCGCGGCGACCACTGCCAGGCCGAGCTGGCCACCCTGCCCGCCACAGAGCACCAGGAGACGGCCGCGGACGCCTGGCGCAACATCGCCATCGTCCGCCACCGGCGCGGCGACCTCGACGGGGCGATCGAGGCCGCGCGTGCCGCGATGCCCGCCACCGCCGTCGTGCTGGCCGAACTCCTCAACACAAGCGGCGACAGCGCGGGCGTACGCGCGGCGCTGACCGCAGGGGCGGTGGCCGGCGACCTCGAGAGCCTGCGCCACCTGCTCGCCCACCTGCTCGTCGAGCAGGACTACGACGCCGTGGCGAGGGAGGCCGAGCAGGCCGTCGGGACCGGCGACCCCGAGACCGTGTCGATGGGCTACTGGACGTGGGGGGACGCGTACAAGGCCCGGGGCGACATGGAGAACGCGGCCCTCATGTTCCAGCGGGGCGTGGACACCGGCTTCCCCGACACCGAGGCGGGCATCCGGGTGGACCTGGCCAAGGCCATGCGAGAGCTGGGTGACACGGCCGGAGCCGAGCGCGAGGTGCGGCTGGCCATCGAGTCCGGCGAGCCGAGCGCGGTGGAGAGGGCCGGCGTGCAGCTCGGCCTCTGGCGGCACGAGGAGGGCGACCAGCTCGGCGCGGCGCAGGCGTTCGCCGCCGCTGTGGACGCCGGATCCGGCCTGGCGACGGACAACCTCCGCGTGCTCGCCTACCAGGCCGCCGACCGCGGCGAGCACGCCCTGGCCGTGCGGATCCTTCAGCTGATGGGCGACCAGGCCGACGGCGTGGCGAGCGAGCTGGCCGGCCAGTGCGAGGACCCGGCGGCCGTGCGGGCGTACCACGAGCTGACGGGGCGGGGGCCGTTCACCGAGCTGGACATCGCCGACCGGCTGGCCGAGCTGGGCGAGACGGCCGAGGCGCGGGCGATCTACGAGCGGCTCAGCGGGCACGACGAGCCGGACGTACGGTTCGTCGCCGGTGGCAGGCTCCTGGACCTGCTCGACGACGAAGGGGACACCGACGCGTTCTTCGACGTGGCGCAGCGGGCGGCGGCCGACGCCGACAGCCCCATCCGGGGGGTGTTCGGGAGCCTGCTCGGCATGCTGCAGAGCAACCGCGGGGACACGGAGGCGTCCCTGGACACGCTCAGGGAGGCGGCCGCAGGCGGCGAGCCCATCGCGCTGGTCACGCTCGCCCAGACGCTGGTCGGGGCCGGGCTTGTGGATGAGGGCAGGGAGGCGTACCTGCGGGTGCTCGACGCCGATGACGCCGGCCTCGCCGCCCGGGCCATGATCGCGCTTGGGCAGACGTATCACGACGAGGACGAGGAGCGGGCCCGGCACTGGTACCTGAGGGGCGTCGAGGAGGGCGAGGGGCACAACAGCGCGGTCGCGGCGATGTACCTGGGCGCGCTGGCCAAGCGGGACCGGGACTTCCCGGAGGCGCTCACCTGGTATCAGCAGGTCATCGACGCGGGAGACACGGAGTCGGGGATGGCCGCGGCTCACCTCGGCGAGCTGTGCTACTGGCTCGGCGACCGCGACGGGGCCCTGCGGTACTACGAGCTGACGCTGGGACTGACCGAGCAGGCCGACCTGGTGGCCGAGGCCGCCTGCCGGCTGGGTGAGATCCGGTACGAGCGGGGCGACCTGGAGCTGGCCCGGCAACTGCTGATGACCGCCGTGTCCACGGGGGATGCTTCGTTCGCCCCGTCGGCGGAGTCGCTGCTGGCGAAGCTTGGCTGAACTTGCCTTTAATTAAATGACCATCTAGTCTCACCTAGTCAAACAAATGAGGTGAGACGGGATGGTCAGGGCAGGACGACCGCCACAGGATCCGGCGCGCCAGCTGGAACGGGCGCACCGGATCCTCGACGCCGCCGCCGAGCTGGTCCTGCGCTGGGGCTACGACAAGACCACGATCGACGACGTGTCCAAGCGTGCAGGTGTCGCCAAGGGCACCATCTACCTGCACTGGAAGACGCGCGACGACCTCTTCGCCGCCTTGCTGCGCCGCGAGCGGGTGCGCATGCTCGCCGACGTCCGCGGCCGCGGCCCCGCCACGCTGAGCGAGCTGTACGGCGAGTTCGCCCGCGCCCTGCTCGGCCGCCCGCTGCTCAGCGCGTTCATGCAGGGCGACTCCGAGGTGCTCGGCAAGTTCGCCCGCCAGAAGCAGCAGGCCGGGAGGCCGCCGGTGACGGGCGAGGCTCTGGACGCGTACGTGGCGGAGCTGGTCAAGCGCGGCGCGGTGCGCGAGGAGGTGGGGGACCACGTCCTGGTGGCCAACGCCGTCCTGTACGGCTTCCTGTGCCTGCCGGACAGCAGCCCCGGGGAGCCGCGGCCGTCCGACGGCCGGATCGCGGAGCTGGTGAGCGACACCATCGAGCGGACCATGACCACGGGCCGCCCCCTGTCCGGCGACGACGCGGGCGCCGTCGCCCGGGCCACCCTCGACTTCCTCGACGCGGTGGAGGAGATCGCCCAGCGGAGGCTGGCGGCCTCCATAGGCGGTTCGAAAGGCTCAAGGAGCGTATGACGTGAAGGCCGTACTTCCCCTCGACGACGCGGCGGCCGATCTCGCGACCGTGGGCGGCAAGGGCGCATCGCTGGCCAGGCTGACCAGGGCGGGCCTGCCCGTTCCAGGTGGTTTCCACATCACGACCGAGGCCTACCGGGCGTTCGTGTCGGCGTTCCGCGACGAGATCCCGCAGGCCGAGGACGTGCGAAGGCTGTTCGCCGAGCACGACATGCCCGCCGGGATCGCCGCGGACATCCGCCGGGCGTACGAGGCTCTCGGCGACGACGTGGCGGTGGCGGTGCGCTCGTCGGCCACCGCCGAGGACCTGCCTGACATGTCGTTCGCCGGCCAGCAGGACACCTATCTCAACATCACCGGCGACGCCCTGCTCGACGCGGTCAAGCGCTGCTGGGCATCACTGTGGAACCCGCGCGCCATCGCCTACCGCGAGCAGAACGGCGTCCCCCACGACGACGTGGCGCTGGCCGTCGTGGTCCAGGAGCTGGTGGACGCGGACGCGGCCGGCATCATGTTCACCGCTAACCCGGTGAGCGGCGCCCGCGACGAGACCGTCATCAACGCCGCATGGGGGCTCGGCGAGGCGGTCGTCGGCGGCCAGGTCACCCCCGACACGATCGTGGTGTCCGGCGGCGCCGTCACCCAGTCGCAGGTCGGCGACAAGACGGTCATGACCGTCCGCACCCCCGACGGCACGCACGAGCAGCCCGTGCCGGAGGAGCTGCGCGGCAGGGCCGTGATCGACGCGGCGCAGGCCGTGGAGCTCGCCGCGATCGGCACGCGCATCCAGGCCCTGTACGGCACCCCGATGGACGTCGAGTGGGCCAGGCGCGGCAGCGAGTTCGCCGTCGTCCAGGCCCGCCCGATCACCGGCATCAAGCCGCAGGTCGAGGAGTGGAACGACAGCCTCAAGGGCGAATACCTGTGGACCGCCGGCAACCTGGGCGAGGCCATCCCCGACGTGATGACGCCGGTCACCTGGTCGCTCGTGCGCCTGTTCATCAAGGAGGCGATGTCCGCCTCGGCCCTGCCCGGCTTCGACATGGTCGGCAACATCGGCGGCCGCTTCTACATGAACCTGAGCATCGTCCACTCCATCGCCGGGGCCTTGGGCATGCGCAGCAGGTTAAGCGCGGTCGAGCAGGTCTTCGGCAAGCTCCCGGAGGGCCTCGACGTGCCGATGGTGCCGGTGTCGCGCTGGGAGATCATCAAGCGCACCCTTCCCTTGGCGATCAACATCCAGCGCCGCGTGCGCCACAACCTCAAGGGACTGCGCGCGTTCCTGGCCACCTCGCGGCGGCGGTGCGAAGAGCTGCGCGCCACGATCGCCGCCACCGGCTCCGGCCCGGAGCTGGCCGACCTGTGGGAACGCGAGATCAGGCCGCACATGGTCACTTCCTGCCGCATGTTGGAGGCCGCCGGCCGCCAGGGCGGCGCCACCCTGGTCTGGACCCGCGACCGGCTGCGCAAGATGATGGGCGACGTCGATGCCGAGGCCATGCTGACCGGTGTGAACGCCGAGGGCGAGCTGGCCAGCCTGGGCCCGGTGATGGGCCTGTCCAGGCTGGCCCGCGGGGAGATCACCAGGGAGGAGTTCGCCCGCACGTACGGGCATCGCGGTCCCCACGAGTTCGAGGTGTCGATCCCGCGGCCCGGCGAGGACTCCGGCTGGATCGACGCCCAGCTCGCCGGCCTGCGCGACCTGCGGGCCGACACCGAGGCGCTGCTCGCGCGGCAGGAGACGGCCAGGGAGGAGGCGTGGACGCGCTTCGCCGAGCGCTATCCGCGCCAGGAGGCCAAGATGCGCGCCAGGGTCCAGCGCTGGAACGCGGTGGTGCGCGACCGCGAGTCCACGCGCTCGGAGAACATGCGGGCGTTCTGGGTGCTGCGGGCGTTCGCCGTACGGGCGGGGGAGCTGTCGGGCCACGGCGACGACGTGTTCTTCCTCTACCTGGACGAGCTGCTGGCCCTGCTGCGCGGCGACCCGTCCCCGCTGGAGAAGGTGCCGGTGCGGCGGGCCACCTACGAGCAGTACGCCGCCCTGCCGGTCTACCCCGCGCTGATCGTCGGCCACTTCGACCCCGTGCGCTGGGCCGCCGACCCCGACCGGCGGGCCGACGTCTACGACGCGCGCGGCACCGGCGTGCCCGTGAGCGACACCGTGAAGGGCTTCCCCGGCGCTCCGGGCATCGTGGAGGGCATCGCCCGCGTGATCTCAGGGCCTGAGGAGGGCGATCGGCTCAAGCCGGGCGAGATCCTCGTCACGACGCTGACGAACGTGGGCTGGACCCCGATGTTCCCCCGTGCCGCCGCCGTGGTGACCGACATGGGGGCACCGCTGTCTCACGCCTCGATAGTGGCGCGTGAGCTGGGCATCCCCGCCGTGGTGGGCACCGGCAACGCCACCATGCGCCTGCGGGACGGCGACCGCATCAGGGTGGACGGCGAGCGGGGCACGGTCGAGTTGCTGGGGTGAAAAGACTCCGCCAAGTCGATCGCATTAATGGGTGGCATGCGATGACCTTGATCCCCATGATCGAATGGTGGACCCCAGAGGACGAACGCGAGCTCGAGGCGCGCTGCGCCCGATTCAGGATCGCCAAGCTGGCGCTCGATCGCGGCGACGGCGAGACGGACAGGGAGGATGAGGCCGATTCGGCGGCGTGACTTCGCCGAGCTGCCGCCGTCCCTCGTCGCTGAGGTGGAGCGCCGGCTGGGCGCGGTGCTGCGGTTCGAGGAGCGCCGGGGTGGTTTCTCGGACGGCGTGCTCGGCGTGGCCACGCTCGCCGGCGGGGAGCGGGTGTTCGTCAAGGCCGTGCCGGCGCACGGCGCCGACGCTGACGGCTACCGGGAGGAGGCGGCCGTCAGCGCGGCGCTGCCGCCCGCGGTGCCGGCGCCGCGCCTGCGGTTCATGTGCGAGAAGGGCGGCTGGGTGCTGCTCTGCTCGGAGGTGGCGCCCGGGCGGGTGCCGCACGAGCCGTGGCGCCCGGAGGAGCTGTCGGCGGCGCTGGACCTGCTCACTGCCTGCGCCAGGGAGCTGACCCCGGCGCCGCTGGACGGCCTCCCCACCGTGGCCGCGCGCATGGCGGGCCGCTGCGAGATCTGGCAGGACCCGGGCGCCGCGAGAGTCGGCGAGTGGGAACGCGACCACCTGCCCAGGCTCGCCGAGACAGAGCGCGAATGGGAATCGCTGGTCACCGGCGACACGATGCTCCACTTCGATCCGCGTTTCGACAACATCGTCATCGACGAGCACGGCACGGCCAGGCTCGTGGACTGGGGGCGGGCCTGCGTGGGTCCCGCCTGGGTGGACCTGGTCTGCCTGCTGCTGGAGTCGGACCTCGGGGAGCCCGATCCCGAAGAGGTCTTCGCCGGGCACCCGCTCGGGAAGCGGGCGGTGCCTGAGCACGTGGACGCCCTGCTGGTGGCCCTCCTCGGCTACTGGACGCGTACCGCCGCCATCCCCGGGCCCTCGCACGCCCCGCACCTGCGGGACCGGCGCGAGCACTCCCGCCGCGCCACCCTGGCCTGGCTCAGCTCCCGCTGGGGGTGAAGAGCACGAACGGGATGTGCCGGCCGACCTCGCGGTAGTCGGCCACGCTGCCGTCGACCGCGAAGCCCATGATCTTGCAGAGCCGGCGGGCGGCGGCGGGGTGGCGCGGCGCGTACCTGGTCATGAGCTCGGCGCCCTCCTCGCGCTGGAGCGGTACGGCCCTCACCGGCAGGGTCCGGCCGCCGACCTGGATGGTGACGTCGGGGGCCTTCATGACGTTCCGGTACCAGTCGGCCCGCGTCCCGAAGCCGGAGGCCGCGACGTAGCCGCGCTCGCCGTGCTCGACGACCTCGACAACGGCCTGGCGCGGCCGGCCGGAGACACGGCCGACGTGGTTGAGCAGCATGACGCGCCCGCCCATCAGCCTGCCGAGCCCCAGCCAGTAGAGGTGGATCGGCAGACGCCACAGCAGGCGGCTCACTCCGGTCGGCGGGCCAGGTCGCTTGACGATCTCCATGAGGTCAGTCCTCTCTGTGGCGGCGGCCGTTCTCGGCATCACCCAGCAGGGCATGCACGATCTGACCGCTGCTAGCCGCCGACGTGGACGCCCGGCCGCTTGGCCGGCTCGGGCTCGCCCTTGCGGATGATCTCGCGTACGACCGGCGCCGTGTCACCGCGTCCGAGGATGAGGTAGCGGAAGAGGTGCATCAGCGGCGAGCCTTCCGCCCACTCGAAGTAGCAGTGCGGCCGGACGCCGGTGGCGTCGCGCAGGGCCAGCAGGACGGCGGCGATGGCGTTGGGCACGGCCGGGCTCTCCGCGCGCAGCACGCGGTGCCCGTCCACCTCCACGCCGCGCACGTGGAGCGCGTCGCTGAAGTCGGACGGGTCGATGACGTCGATCTCGAGGAAGAGTACGTCGGCCCGCCCGGGGACCGGGTTCATGCCGCGCTGCTCGGTCTCCTTGGTCTCGTACTCGGCCTTGTCGCCGGCCTGGCGGCGGTTGGCGATGATGTTGAGCGCGCCGTCGTACTCGATCGAGTCGGCGATGAACCGTCGCGCCGCCTCGTCGAACTCGATCCGGTCGGCCCGCAGCTCGGTCGTACGGGAGACACGCGAGATCAGGGAGATGGCGACGATGCCCAGGATGAACAGCGCGGAGATGGCGATGCCGTCCGGCTTCTCCCTGATGTTCTCCACCAGCGCGTAGAGCAGCACTAGGGTGAGCACGGCGAAGCCCGCGGTGGCCGCCCGCTGGCGCTTGCGGATGGCCGAGATCGTCACCGCGACGGCGCCGGAGACCATCATGGCCAGGATGCCTGTGGCGTACGCGCCGGCCTGGGCGTCCACGTCGGCGTCGAAGGCGATGGTGAGCACCACGCAGATGCCGGTGTAGACGACCACGACGGGCCGTACCGCGCGGCCCCAGTCGGGCGCCATGCCGTACGAGGGCAGGTAGCGCGGCACGATGTTGATCAGACCGGCCATCGCGGACGCCCCGGCGAACCACAGGATGAGGATCGTGCTGATGTCGTACGCCGTGCCGAACACCTCGCCGAGCCGCTCGTGCGCGAGGTACGCCAGCGCCCTGCCGTTGGCCTCGCCGCCCGGCCTGAACTTGTCGGCCGGGATGAGCACCGTGGTCACGAAGCTGGTCGCGATCAGGTAGACGCTCATGACGAGCGCGGCCGAGGTCAGCAGCTTGCGCGTGTTGCCGATGCGCGACGCCAGCCGCCGCTCGGGGGTCTCGCCCTCGGCGGCCACGAGCGGCATCATGCTGACGCCCGTCTCGAACCCCGACAGCCCCAGCACCAGCAGCGGGAAGGCGAGGACGGCCGGCCCGATGAGACCGCCGAAGCCGCCCGTCCCGCTGGTCAGCGCGTCGGTCCACCGGGAGATCGCGTCGGGGGAGGAGACGACGTCTGTCAGCCCGACGGCGACGACGACGGCGTTCATGATCAGGAAGATCGCGACGAGCGGGATCGCCACGCCGACCGCCTCGCTGAAGCCGAGCAGGAACACCCCGCCCAGGATCAGCAGCAGCGCCACGGTCAGGATGACCTCGTGACCGTGCAGGAAGCTCGGGAAGTACGGGTTCTCCACGACGTGCACGGACGCGTCCGCCGCCGACAGCGTGATCGTGATGATCCACGACGTGGCCACGAACCCCAGCAGCACGAGCACGAAAAGCTTGCCCCGCCAGAACGGCAGCAGCCGCTCCAGCATCGCCACCGACCCCTGCCCGTGCGGGCTCTCCCGCGCCACCCTCCGGTACATCGGCAGCATGCCGAGCAGCGTCAGGGCCACGATGAGCAGCGTGGCCAGCGGCGACAGCGCTCCGGCCGCCAGCGCGGCGATGCCGGGGAGGTAGGCCAGCGTCGAGAAGTAGTCGACGCCGGTCAGGCACATGACCTTCCACCAGGCCTGCGGCTCGGAGTGTCCCTCGGTCGCCTCGGGGCCCACCGGCTGCACGCGAAGCTGCAGCAGCCAGCGGGCCAGGGCGCTGGACGGAGGCGCTGGACGGGTCGGGCTGTCCACGACCGCCGGGACCGTAAGCCCACCGGTACCGCTCACCGGATCTTCCTCTCTCCCAAAGAACGCACCCCACCCTAGGGCGTCCCGCGTCGAAGCAGGTGGGTGGCGCGGCATTTCCGGCCGCATCAGTGCGAATGCCGCATATGGGAGAGTGGCGCGGCCCGCACATGGTCCCTTTGCGGTCGCGGGGACGACACGCCGGTAAATCGGTTGCCCGAGCCGAGAGCGCCCTGGTGTGCTGGGCTGGAGTCAGGACGAACAGAGGAGCAGGAAATGCGAGCGACTGTCATGTCCCACGAGAAAGGAACACCCGTCTATCCAGAGGACATGACGTTCGTTGCGTATGCTCAATTTGGGGATCTTGGCGCATGTAGACGCCGGTAAGACCAGCCTGACCGAGCGGCTGTTGTACGCCGCAGGAGCGATCGACGAGGTCGGCAGCGTCGACGACGGCAGCACCCAGACCGACTCCTTGGCCCTGGAGCGCCAGCGCGGCATCACGATCAAGTCGGCGGTCGTCTCGTTCGCCATCGGCGACACCACGGTCAACCTGATCGACACGCCCGGCCACCCCGACTTCATCGCCGAGGTGGAGCGGGTGCTGAGTGTGCTCGACGGCGCCGTGCTGGTCGTCTCGGCCGTGGAGGGCGTGCAGGCCCAGACCCGCGTGCTCATGCGCACGCTACGCCGGCTCGGCATCCCCACACTCGTCTTCGTGAACAAGATCGACCGGCGCGGAGCCCGCTATGACGGGATACTGCACGATATTTCGGAGAAGCTCTCCATTACGACCGTCGCCATGGGGTCCACCGCCGGGCTGGGCACGGGCGCCGCCTCCTTCACGCCGTTCGACGGGGAGGCGAACCTCCTGGACGTGCTGGCCGAGCACAGTGACGCGCTGCTGGCCGCGTACGTGCACGGCGACGAGCCGATCCCGTACGCCAGGCTCCGCGCCGAGCTGGTGGCGCAGACGGGGCAGGCGCTGGCACACCCGGTGTTCTTCGGCTCGGCGATCACGGGCGCGGGCGTGGGCGCGCTCATGGCCGGGATCGAGGAGCTGCTCCCCGCCGCCCAGGGCGGACCCGGCGGGCCGGTCTCGGGCACCGTCTTCAAGGTCGAGCGTGGCGACGCCGGGGAGAAGATCGCGTACGTGCGGATGTTCTCGGGCACGGTACGCACGCGCGACCGCCTGCGGTTCGAGGACGGGCGCGAGGGGAAGGTCACGGCGATCAGCGTGTTCGACGGGGGCACGGCGGTGCGCGAGTCAGAGGTCGCCGCGGGCCGGATCGCCCGCCTCTGGGGCCTGGCCGACGTCCGGGTCGGCGACGCGATCGGCCTGCCCGGGAAGGGCGAGCCGCAGGGCC
>NZ_JBFAMX010000340.1:0-10749 GCF_040659615.1 Nonomuraea sp. NPDC049784 | reverse complement strand
CCGCAGGCCCACAATCCGCCCAATCCGACGCCGACTGTCGACCTCACCCTCAGCTGGTCGCTGAGACGCCCAGCTCGGGCGCGCACACCGAGGCTGGCGGCAGCCAAGAACAGCGCCGCGGCACTCCAGCCAAGATTGTGCGAGGAGGCCCACCCCAACGGTCCCGCTCCTGTGGCCGCGACAGCCGCCGCAGCCATCGCACCCGCGAGCATGAGCGCGCCCGCCAGGTCCGACCGCTGCACCTCAGGGCGAACACCGCCAGACAGCACAGTTCGCATCACCAACAGGGCCAGGGCCGACCCCGCGCCCAACACATACACCGCCCGCCAACCAAGACCGCTGACCATCACACCGGTAACGACCTGAGCCAGCACCGCGGCCACACCGCAGCCAACGATCCAACCGGCCAGCGCCCGGGCGCGGCGCAAGGTGGGCATCTCGTCCAGCACAGCCGCGAGCGCAGCAGGCAGCAGGAACGCGGTACCTGCTCCCTGCAGAAGCCGCCCGGCCAACAGTAGCCACCACGTCGAGGCCGATGCGGCGGCTGCCGAACCGACGCCGAACAGGGCCACTCCCCCGATGAACATGCGTCGATGCCCCAGCACCCGCAACATGCGGCCCGCTACGGCGAGCACGGTGAGGCTGGCCATCAGGCTGAGCGTGCTCATCCGGATGAGCTCCGACGGCGGAATGCCGGCGCTGACAGGGTCGGCGGCCACGGCCGCCAGCAGCGGCGGGGTCGCGTTGACGTCTGCCGTGGGCAACGCTCCAGCGGCACAGGCGAGCACGCCCATGGCCCAAGGCCGGGTTCGGGCGTGGGAACGGTGCCGGGCCGTCTTGACGACGCGGGCAGGCGTGCGGTTGTGGACTGACGGGATGAGCCGGTGCGCCGACACGCGGTGTGTTTCGGTCATCGCTGCGCCCCCGGGAGCTGCGATGACACCGGTGTGCCTGGCACGGCCAAAGGAGGCAGGCCGGCCTCAGCGGTCAAGGCGACCGGGCGGTCCGCCTCATCGGCCGTCCGCCACCTCAGCTCATGTGCACATTCCAGCTGGGCTCGGTGTGCGACGCCCAGCGGCCACGCGCCGCTGCGCATGTACAGCCCGATCATCGGGTAGTCGACGCGGTGGCATCGGCCGCGCAGAAGAGTTCGAACCTCCTGCGCGCGCCGACCCATCGGGTACTGCGCGAAGGTGTCGATGGCCACCGCCAGGCGCGGGCCCCGCACGGTGCTGCGGGCGGCGCGCAGCCGTGCGGCCACACTGGCGAGGGTGCTCAGGTCGCTCGCGCGTGTGGGCCTCAGCCGCTGCACAAGCTGTCGCCACAGGGGGTCTTGGCGTTCGGCCGCCTGCACCAGCGAGTCGGCACTGGGAATCCGGCCGCGAGCCAGCGCGCGCCCCAGCCGGTCGGTGACCGCCTCAAGTTCGAACGCGAGCTCTACCTGCACCGGGCGGCGGGCCGCGGCGGATGCGTGCCAGCGCCGGGTGAACAACCGGCTCAGGCGTCGCTGACGGTCTGCGGCGTGCTTGCACAGCTCGCGTAGTAGACCAGCTGACACATTGCCGTGGGCGGCCTCGTCGACCAGGGGCAGCACGGTCGCGGCATCGGGAACGTGGACGCGCTGCAGGACTGGGGTCGTTGCCGGAATGTGCCGGGCCACGCTCGCCCCCAGCGCTGGCAGGTTGAGGCAGGCTTCCTGCTCCCGAGTAGTCAGCAGGTCCTCCAACAGCACCTCGCGCACAGGTTCACCCAACGGATAGCGGCGCAGGTCCGCCAGAGCGACGATGCGCCCGCTACTGGTGCGAACGCTTACTCCTTGCTCGGCCCACATGGGAACACTGGAGATCAGGGTGACCTGATCCAAATCGCGAAGGTGGAGACGGGGCAGATGTCCCAATACGACGATGTGGTGGCTGATGGGCAGGTTCGAAGCGCTGAAGCCGATGCTCTCGGCACGATCGGGGCGCGGGTCATGTTCACGCAGCACGCCGGTCACTGGCACGGGTATGGGGGGATCCGACAGGTAGTCCAGGACCTTACGCAGACGCTCACCGGAGTCAGCAGCCACCCAACCGATCGGCTGTTCGGACGCAGGCGCTAGTGCCTTCGCGCCTCTGGAAGTCGTTTGAGAGTCAGGGGCGGCCAGGCTCTCCTTCTCTGTGGTGGTGGTGGCCAATGGCTGCGCTGCCAAGCATGCGCATGCGGCAGACGAGGAGTCGTGCCTCGGCGCTTGCAGAGAGGCGGGGATCCCGCTGGCGAGGGTCAGCGGGAACGTCACCATGCCTTCCCAACGTGATCGACGCGCCATGTCCGGCAAAGGCAATGCGAGAGACGTGGATCCGTGCCCATGGCACTCCGGCCGATCCGGCCACCCAGTGCGCGGTGGCGCCGGGACGAAGCCTGGATGAGCGGTAAGGGCTGACCTGTGAAGAGGTCCACCGCTTCCCCTTTCCTGCGCTCGAGTTAAATAGCGACAAACAGGTACAAATCTCCCGAGACGGGCTAAGCTGGTCCGCCCTGACTCAATGTCAATGTCATTGTCAGACGTGCGGGTGAGAGTGTAAACAGGTTCAATTACTCGCGGCTGTCAACTTTTCTGACTGGAGGTCCGTTGTGACCCATTTGTTACATGGCCACGATGCCCCGACGCCCTCCCTGAGGCTGCCCTGCAGCCGCCTTCGCGAGAACCGCTTCCTCCTGTGGCGGCCCCCGCACTGCCTGGTTAAAGGGAGCGTGACATGACATCGGCGGTTGCGCCCCGGACAACAACATCGCGAGAGTCGCACGCCCGCCAAGCCCTCGCCAGCCTCGCCGACTGTGACAGCCCGATCTCGCTGGGCGCCTCGCACACAGGCGAACTGTGTGAATCAACAGACCTCAGCACGGCCGAGCCACATCCGTCCACGCGCCTCCAGAGCTACCTCGCCATGACGCGACGGACACCGGCCCGGGGCTAGCTGTCTGGTGGCCACGTGAGTCAGCGCACGGGGCCCAAGAGACTGGCGGACGACGGGAGGATTCAATCGAGCGTCTTCTGATTACGCCAGGACGCTTCGTGCGGTTGCACGGATGAGACGCCCAGCGTTCAGCGCCTACGTCCACCAGCAGCGAAGGTCCGAAGTGCGCACTTGCGCACCTCCTACGAGAACGGAAGGGGCCCCATGCGGCTCAGCCTTGACCTCAAGAACCTTCGAACAACCAACGAACTCGCCCGCGCGGCACCTCGCAATCTGATTACGTGTGCGCTACGGTCTCGATCATCAGTGATTGGAGGGGACAGAGGTGGCACAGCCCCACAAGGGACCAAGGGACACATCCACACTCAAGCTGCCGCTCGAGTTGAGGGAGCGGATCGAGCGAGCCGCGCCACTGCACAACTACCGGCAGCTTGGTGTCTACATGGCCGATCTCATCGCCGCGCTGCACCCGAATCCCGCGAAGGATCCCGCGCGGGCCGCGGCCATGCACTCGGTGATTCCCACGTTGCTGACGGATACACAGATCCCCGGCGGCACCAAGAAGCCGGTCACTGTCCGCACGCCCAAGGGCGTGAAGGCGCGTGTCAAGGCCGCCTACAGCGACTACGACTACCCCGACATGACCGCGTACCTTGCCACCCTGCTGAGTGCCTTGCATCCCATCGATGGAGAGGACGGCGAGGCCGCCACAGCATCCACCCTGGTTGGTTGCCTACTCGCCGGCGATCACATCAGCGTGCCTCCGTCAGGCAGTCGCGTTCAGGAAAAGCAGTTGTCGATTCTGAGTCACGCTGCTCTGTCCCAACATGCGGCCTAAGCCCTTCGAATCCTTGGCGAGAGGAGACGCGCCAACGCCGACGTAAGACGCCATCAACGGCGAGCCCCACAAATGCAGAGAGCCCCCGCGCTACTTGGCCTGGAAAACCGTGCGCGAGAGCTCTCTCTACAAACAGACATCCGGCCCGGCTCGTGTCGGCTTCGGCTTTCGCGTGCCTGGCCGGTGTCCAGAAGTCTCGGAGTCCAAGATAGACGAGGATCCCCGGGTCGGCCAAGTCGTACACGCAATTGGCGTGTTCGGCGTGTCGCGACCCATGATGATCGTTACCGCTCACGAGCGTCTTAAACCGGACACGCCGTGGAGCGGACACCTGCTGCATGGATGCGCCGTCGCCTGGGCAGCAAAGCGCCCAGTACGTCGCCTCCAGCCGCATGGCCGGCGCCGGCGACGGGTCTGCCTTTGCCGCATGACATGGCAATTGGTTGAGCGGCGTGCGTTCGCCGACACTCCCTCTTCGATGGCCCATGCGCTGATGCCCCCTTGTCCCTCGGTCCCGGTCGAACCAGCTTGGTCGCCTTCAGGCCAACCAACCCCACAAGCTCGCCGTCGCCATTGCGCGACTGGCGGCCCTGAAGCATGCCGAACCGGAGGCGCGCCCCTGAACTAACCCCTTGCTGCCCGGACGCTGCCGCCCGGGCCAACCCCTAATCCCATACCGCACCAGCGCTCTGGCACCGGACCGTCCGACTCACGCCAGCAGCTCTGTTTAGTGCACCCAAAAACCGCACGGAGCATCCCATGAGCCATGCGCTCTCTTCAGTACGCCCAAAAACAGACCTCCACAGCGAGGGCCTGACGCCTCATCTCGCCGAGGCGGATATCCGCATCGCCCACAACGCGTCTGTCACGCTGCCCTGTCTGCGCCGACCAGGAGCGGTCGTCGCGTCGCTTTTGCTGAGGCCGACGTCCGGCGAAGACGCGGAGGACGCCGCATGAGTGCCAAGAAGCACCACCAGATACCGCGCACTCTGCTCTATAGCGATCACAGCGCGCTCGCAGTGGCCGCCTGGTGTCTCTATGAGGCGCTCGGCACTCCTGATGTCCTTGGCGGGCGCCAGCCCGCGCGCGCCCGTCGTTGCTGGGTCGCTGATCAACTCGGTGTCAGCGAGCGCACGTTGGACCGAGCCCGGACTGAGCTGCTTGCCGACCACGATGGCGCGGGCCCGTTTCTCGTTCGTGAGATCCGCGGCCGTAACCGATCGGCGTTGCATTTCGCGTTGCGCCGACCGCAGGAGACCCGCAAGCCTTACGCCGCCGTGCCGGCCTGGAGCCTTGCCCGCATCCATGCGGGGCCAGGCCGCCTCGAGGGGCAGGTGTGCCCGGAGACCTGGCGGGCCTACGCCGTGCTGGTCGATCGACTCGACCCAGCGGGACACGATGTGACGCTGGCCAAGCTGGGAGTGTGGTGGTCATGTTCGGCCACCACCGCACGTCGCCGGCTGAGGGCCTTGGAGGCGGTCGGCTGGGTGCGAGTGCGCCGCCGCGGCGGGTTGTGGATGCATGTCCAAGCCATCACCGACGAGCACCTCATCACGATCGTTTCCGCAGACGAGGTTCCTGCCGATGGCCCTGGTGCAAGTGCCACGCTTGACGAGTCCCCCCTGCCAGATCTGACGACTCCCCCCCTGCCAGAGGCGTCGGATCGCCCCCTGCCAAATGTGACGCCTCCATATGGCGCACCTTCAGAGGGGGCACCTTCAGAGAGTTCACCCTCAGCCAGCGCAAATCCTCTCGCCGTAGGCGATCTACAGCACCGTAAGGGCGAACGCTGGAGCGCGCTGCCGCGCGAGAGGCCAATCATCGACGGGGACAAGCCGGGCACCGCCTCTCGGCGTCGACCGCCAGGCGCACTGAGCGTGATGACCGCGATCCCGCTGCCCTGGCAACTCGACATGAGTTCCGGTGACCGGGACCGGGTCCTAGCGGCGATCGAGAAGGAGATGGCGGCCGGCAAGACCGTCACTGAGATGACCTTGCGTATTCGCCGCCGATTGACCACATGGGCCGGTCGGCAGCCTCGCCGTCCGGTCGCCGCGGCCTTGACGGTGATCAAACGCGGTTACGACTGCCCCCGTCCCGATTGCGAGAACCATCTGCTGCCGTCGGGACATCCCTGCGGTGCCTGTGCCGAGATCGGTCTCGAGGTGTATCAGCAGCGGCATGCCCAAACCGCAGGTGCCCCAGCAGCGCAGGCCGATGTGTCACCCACGCCCCCGCTGTCGTCTCCCGCACAAGCCGCGCATCCCGCGTCGCCGAAAATGGGACCGCAAGAACCTGATCCTGAGTGCTTGCGGCGCGGCGTGGCGCTAGCGCGAAGGCTGCTGCGGGAGGGCAGGCAGTCGGCAAGCGATCAC
The DNA here is from genome assembly GCF_040659615.1 of Nonomuraea sp. NPDC049784. Lineage (NCBI taxonomy): Bacteria > Bacillati > Actinomycetota > Actinomycetes > Streptosporangiales > Streptosporangiaceae > Nonomuraea > Nonomuraea sp. NPDC049784. The sequence continues at coordinate 4,579 of NZ_JBFAMX010000340.1, read as the reverse complement.
CTGAGTCCCGTGATACGGAGCGCGTGATGGGCGCCATTCTGTGCAGCGGTGACGCAAATGATCAACCGACTGCAGGAGAGCCGAAACGCGGGCCGAGGGCTCGAAGCAGCTCTGCCTCACCCGTTCCTGACAGCGGTATGTGTCGGCCAGGGGAAACCCGCAATGGCGTCCGCGGCACGCCGATCGAGCTGACTGCTGGGGTTGATGATCCTCCATCGGCGCGTAAGGGGGGCGCGGCCAGGTCAGGGGCATCGCGTCGTGCATGGAGGCGCACCAAGCCCCGCAAGGATCCCGGGCGGACAAGGCGCCGCAGCACGCCCTGCCCGCCCGGAAGTCATCGGCGGGGATCGAGTGCTTGGTCGATCATGTCCATGAGGCGTCCTGTCCTGGCGTGCAACCGCAGCAAGACCGCGAGGTGGGGTGTAGGCGGGAGGTCCAGCGCCGACATGCTCTCCGTGGGTGCCTCATCGTCATGGCCTGTTTCGTGCGCGCGGTGAGCGGCGCGCTTCCCCCTCGGCACTGGAGCATCTGCGACGCAGGCGGATGCATCGGGTGCTTCGTGGGGTTGCCCGCTAGCCTCTGGCAGAAAGTAGGCCGGCTCGCTTGCTGGGGGCCGATGGCCATTCACCACCATGTCGAGCTCCCTGAAGATGAGGTCTGCGAAAGTGCTGGCAGAGGTGTCGGCGTGATTGACGAAGGTCCGGGCGTGCTGGCTGGGCATTCGTTCGCGCGTCGACGGGTACGGCGCGTACCGCTGGCCCTGGCACCTGCTGTACAACTGCGGCTGCCAGCATCGCTGTTGCATGCGAGTCAGGATCGCGCAGCTTGACATGGGGCGAGTAAGTATCCCGTCGGCGTCGATGCGTTCGAAGGCGCACGGGCTGGAAGGCTCGGCCGCCGCATCGCTTGGGTAAGCGTTGACACCAGCGGTGAGCGAGAGAGCCGGCGACCTGTACTTGCTGAGCAGCACCACCGTTTCTCGACAGCAGCGGCAGGAGCGGCCGAAGAGTAAGGGTCGCACGCGCGCCCGCCCCACGCCCTTCTGGCAGGTGAGCGACAGGCATGGCCACGCATGCGACCCCAGTAGCTCGGAGTTACCGAGCCTCGGAGCATCACCTGTCCCCGTGCCGAGCCTTGAGGGCGCCTGTAGCTGTCTGATAGGCAGGCTCGGCCTCGGACCGCAGGACCTGGAAACAGGTGACTTGAAGCGCATTGACTCCTCGTAAATCAACAAGTCAGACAGTAAAGGAGAACAGCAGCTCTGTCACCGGATCGGTTAAAAGTATCGAATGAAGTTACCGTTCTGTTATATTTAGCCGTTTTCCGCCTACTTGGCTCCCGGCTGCGCTCGGCGGAGTGGTCAAACAGTAAATGTGCTGCTAGTGGCAGGACTTGGCGCACGAAGCCAACAGGGTCATCCATCCAAACGAGGTGCGCAATCTCCACGCCGTTGGGTGAAATGACCGCTTTGCGTCGTACTGTCTTGATCAAATCACAGAACGGAAACAAATCGTAGTTTGTGCTCGAATGAGTAGGAATTCTCCGCCCCTCCTCGTATCATCCAGCAAGATTAGTTACAGCCTGTTGAGAACGTAGTCAGGAGTTAGGGAATGCGCGACCAGCCGCAAGGGCGGGAGCCCCACCCCGACGACGACTCGCCAGACCAGCACGCGTTGGGCCGCCATCGCACCGCCGGCAGCGGCCCCGACCACGGCCAGCAAGCGCTTTCGTCTCGGCTGTGGAGCAGCATGACCCACCATCTGAGCAAGCACGGCCACCTCCTAGCCACCACCGTGGCGGTCGGCACGCTCGCGCTCAGTGCATGGGTCCTGATCAACCCGGTGAGCCGCTCCAACATCAACGCCCGCGTGGCCGCCGAGCCTCAGGCCCGTCCTTCGCCGCGGGAGCACCTGCTTAAGGAATCGGTATCACCGGCACCCACCACCGATCAGTCGCCCGACCCGATCGGAGCCTCTCCGCCCATCCCCACCCGCACCAGGCACCACCCCCTCCCCTCCTCTCGCCTGCCAAAGGGCTCCCCCACGCGGCCGCCTACTGCCGAACAATCGACGCCGTCTGCGGTCAAGACACCGCAAGCCCGACATACCTCCGACAGATCGCTGCCCATCACAGAACCGCCGAGCATCGACACCCCCACCACAAGCGACCCCTCCGCCACGACGAAGGCGTTGCCCGCTCCCCCACCTCCACAGGCGTCGATCCCTCCAGTAATCAGCTTGGGCTCGAACCGCTCCGCCCCGATCTCGCTGTCGTGCCTCGTCGGGACGTGCCGCATGACGTCCGCCACCGGCACCCACGACATCACCGTCGCCGGAGACACCCTTACCGTGGACGCCCCCGCCCCCACGCCTGGATGCCTCGGCCCTGCACGTACCGATTCAGGCACCTTGACCATCACCTGGACGGGCATCAACCGTGGTGATGGCAACACCACGTCAGGAACGACCACCGGCGGCGGCACCCTCACCACCACAGTCACCTGGACAGTCGTCGACGACGAGGGGGACATCGTGGTCGAGCCATCCGATGGCAGCTACTCGAGCAACTGCCCATCCACGCCCAAGAGGGTGAGACAGAGCAGCCCGTCATGAAACGTCTGAGCCGCCGACGTCTCCTCCCCCCATCCTCATCGCCCCTGGTCGTCGACGCGTCCGCGTGTGTCGGCAGCGATCAGGCACGGCGGCGTAGCGGTGGCGGCGATGCAGAGCAAAAGTCGTCCGCCGCCCAACACTCCCGGGTTCATCGATGCTGTGGCGGCGAGCGCGCAAGGTCTGACGGCAGCCGCGCGTCGGCCATCTGGCGGCGGATCCGCATCGCGACGAGAATGCGTCGGGCGTCGATCGGAACGTCAGCCACGCTCCGCTCGTGAGAGCTATGTCCGCGCGCCACCCCCGCGCCGCAGCCCGGACGATCGGCGGATCCGTCCACGGTTCGCGCCTGAACGTGGATCTGCTCCCCCTCGTCCGCTACGTCCTCCACCACCAGCGATGATCATCCCGAAACACTGTGGTGAGACGCTCGTCGACATCATGTATGGGCTCAGCGTGATGCTCCGAGACTCCCCATCACCGCCAATCCGAGACAGAACGGTTATCTGGACCCACAGACGCCGCCGGACGTCACAAAGTCTTCATCCTGCAGCCGATCAATGAACGTCAGCCGGCATCGGTGAGGCATGCATGAGCGGCTCGTGCTTGTCGGGATCATGGTCAAGAAGGCCATCCCCAGGATCCCGGATGAGGGTGATGGTGGTGACATGCTGGTTGTTCCTGGTGAGGGTGCTGGTCTCGCAGGAGACGATGTCGCTGCGGGCACATTCTGCGAAAACGCGCTTGATCAGGCGAATCACCCGCCGCTGGGTAGCGGTGCGCCGATCCAGGTGCGCCTGGCGAGCTCGCTGCGGTGCGATGCCGTGGCGTAGGTAGACGGGATCGACATCGAAGTAGGCGGCTAACCGGTGCAAGACTGCCGACGATGGCCGCCGATTGCCGCTTTCCAGGTAGCTGACGTAGCTGTCCGATAGGCCCACCGCCTGGGCCAGCTTGCCCTGGGACAGGCCTGCCTCCGCTCTCAGGCCCCGCAGCCGCTGACCGAGGGTTTCGAATTCGACCATAGTTCTCCCTTCCTGCGGGGTCATGGCGATGCCATCTTCATCTTGGGCGGTGAGGCGTGTTGCGATGTGCGGCTGTGGCGTTGGTTGGGCCGCTGAGGCTGGTTGGGCGCCTTGCGAAGAGGTGTCGGTGGGGTGGGTGTGGTGGAGGTACGCAGGCGCGCGGCCTCGGCACGCGCGCTCTCGTGGCCGCGGTCCTGCCGCTGGAGCGTCGCCTCCAGCTGCTGGTGGAGGCGCTCGATACCATGACGGGCCTGATGGCCTCGCTCACCAGCGACAGCGGCCCTGTCGAGGTTGTCGTGCACGGTGCGAAGCGCGCTGGCCATCTGCCGCGTGGCCCAGGTCCGGACAGCGTCAAAGAACGCCTGCACTCGGGGCTGAGAAGCGATCTTGGCGTAGTGCTTGCCGAGCGACTTCTCCACACTCAGCCCCACGGTGCGCGCGCTGTCGAAGATGCGGCGGATGCGTTGGGCGGCCGGCTGAGCACCGATCACGGGTGCGTGCTGGCCCAGGTTGCTAACGGCTTGGGCGACATCCGGAAGCTGCTGCCAGACCGGGCCGAGCTCGTCGCTGAAGCGGCCGTACTTGGCGGCAGCATCGATTTTGGCGCGATAGTCGCGTTCGGTCAGCGGCAAGCCGAGCTCCTCTTTCAGCTGGGCGAGCCCCAGTCTGACGTGGGAGAAGTCGGGAACGTCGGCCGGTGGCACGAGGTCGTAGACGGCGGCGAGCATACCGTCGAAGGCGCGATCCAGATGCGTCGCCGGCGAGATGGAGGTGGACATCGGCAGGTCCTTATCAAAGGTAGCGACGGCTAGGGAAGGGAGCCGCTCGCAGTGGTGAGCGGCGGCAGCGCTGCGGGTGCCGGCATGTTCCACAGGGTGGGCTTGGCGTCGCGGTGCACTGGCTTGTCGGGCGCGATCATGCAGCGGGCGAAAGGCCCGTTGGGGG
>NZ_JBFAMX010000339.1:0-10763 GCF_040659615.1 Nonomuraea sp. NPDC049784 | reverse complement strand
GGCGATCGCCCGGACCGTCAGGCCGGCCGCGCCGTGCCGGGCCAGCAGGCGTTCGGCGGTCGCGATGAGATGATCGGGCAGCGTCTGGCCGTCGCTCAGAGCGGCGGCCTTGCGGGCGGTCACGGGCGGGTCGCCGTGATCAGGTAGGCGGCGCCGCGCAGCCGTACGGCATCGGCCTGCTCGTAGGGGCGAAGAGCGTCGGCGAGCGCGGCGCGGGCGCGGGACGTGGCGGCGGGATCGGCCCGATCGAGCAGGAAGCGGACGGGTCCCCAGGCGGCGAGGAAATCGGCGGCGTCCTGGACGTCTCTGCCCCATACCTGCGGCGCCTCGACGGGGGTCGCCGTCACGCCGGTGAAGCCCGCCGCGGTGAACACCTCGTGGATCCGGCCCGGATCGGACAGTGAGGCCGGTCCCTCTCCGTCCGATGCTGGCTCGGGCGCTGGCAGGTGGCCGAGCATGCCGGTGAACACGGGGCCGAGGTCGTTGTCGGCCATCTCACGCAGGCTCAGGAAGGCCACGCGACCGCCCGGTCGCAGGGCGCGGGCGATGTTGGCGAAGGCGGCCACCGGATCGGCGAAGAACATGATCCCGAAGCGGCTGATGGCCAGATCGTAGGAGTCGGCGGGAAAGGGGTGAACTTGGGCGTCGCCCTGCTCGAAGTCGATGTTGGCGACACCCTCCCCTGCCGCGGCGGCGCGGGCCCTGCTCAGCATGGGCGCCGACAGGTCGACACCGGTGACGCGCCGGGCGCGCCGGGCGGCCAGCCTGCTCACCTGGCCGTTGCCGCATCCCACGTCGAGCACCCGATCCCCTTCCCGGACGCTCTGCAGCAAGTAGTCGTTGAACCCGCTGTTCACGGCGTCGTACCGAGCATGGTGGTCGGCCCAGTGATTGCCCTCGTAGCCGTTCCACGCCTCGGCTTGGTGCGTGTTGACGATCGTCATGTCGCTCCCCTTATGAACGCTCGTTCATGAGCGTACGTTCATAATGACGAACGAGCAGCCCGGCCGTCAACGGCCTCCATACGACGGACCCATGGCCCCGGCGCCGCACCCTTCGGCTCAGCCTGGTGCAATAGCGACTTATGACGATCGCTCGTTCGTTGGTGCTGTTCGCCGTGGCCGCGCTCTTCGAGATCGGTGGCGCTTGGCTGGTCTGGCAGGGCGTGCGTGAGCAGCGCGGCCTGCTCTGGATCGGCGCAGGCGTGATCGCGCTGGGGGTTTACGGCTTCGTCGCGACATTGCAGCCGGACGCCCACTTCGGCCGGATCCTCGCTGCCTACGGCGGCGTGTTCGTGGCCGGCTCCTTGGTGTGGGGCATGGTCGCCGACGGCTTCCGTCCCGACCGCTGGGACGTCATCGGCTCACTGCTGTGCCTGGCCGGCGTCCTGGTGATCATGTACGCGCCTCGAGGGTGAGGCGCCGGCGGCCGAATCGCTGCAGAGGCCGCTCGATGAATCGGTGGCTCAGCCAGCTGGCCGGGAGGAGCACTCCGAGGAAGAGCACGCTGATGCCGATCTGCAGGGGCAGCGGTGACCAGCGCATCTCCCCCGCCAGGCGCATGACGACGAGGAGGATCGGCAGGTGCACCAGGTAGAGGGAGTAGCTGATCGTCCCGAGCCAGGTGAGGAAGGCGGGTACGCGACGGGCTCGCCCGGCCATGGCAGCGGCGAAGGTGGCGCCTGCCAGAACGATGGTCAGGCTCCACACGTCCGGCTGGACCCACCACCAGCCGGCGTTGATCGCCCAAAGCGGAGTCGAGGCCACCAGCAGCGTGACGATGGCTACCGGCCACAGCCAACCATCGCCGCGCTCCCACCGGCGTATCGCCGTACCGGTGAACATGACCGCGAGGATCGCGGCGGCGAACCACGGAACGCGGCTGCTCAACAGGACCAGGGCCAGCCCCATGACGCCCAGCGCGCATGACGCCGCCGTGATCGCGCGTCCGGAGATCACGCACACCAGCCCGGCGACGAACACCGCGAACGACAGCCAGGCCAGCCACCCGCCCGACAGCGGCGCGCCGGACAGGGTCAGGGCGGTGACGGCGCAGATCAGCCCGAACAGAACCGGCAGCAGGGCGCGGCGGTCACGCACGCCGGTCACGAACAGCGCGGCCACCAGCAGGTAGAAGACCATCTCATACGACAACGTCCACATGGTGTTCAGCACGCCGGCCACGCCGACCGTGTCCATCAGCATCGTCGCGTGCGCGGCCACCGACGCGGCGTCCCTGGGCACCTCCTCGCGTACGGGGATCCACCAGGACAGAGCCAGCACCACGCCGATGACCGCGAGGTAGAGCGGATAGAGGCGGAAGAGGCGACCGATCCAGAACGTCCGCACGCCGCCCCGGCGTTCCAGCGAGGCCGGGATGATGTATCCGCTGACCAGGAAGAAGACCAAGACGCCGTACACGCCCAGGTTGAACGAGGTGGGGCGTAACCAGGGCATGGCCCAGGTCGTCAGGTGCTCGCCCACGACCGCCAGCGCCCCGACTCCCCGCAACGCATCCAGCCACGCCAGCCGGGTAGGCGCAGTATGCACGGCTTGAGGGGATTCCGTAGGGACCGTCACCATATGCCAAACGTATCGGAGTGATGATCCGCGGGCGCCGTCGCCGGACTGCTGCTCGCGCACGGATTCTGGCTCCTGGTCACCCTGGACGTGGCCACCAGCGTCGCCTTCGCCGTGATCGTGGCAGTCGGCATCCCACGAGGACACGACAGGTCAGGCCAGAAGCCGGCGCGCAACGGTTTCGCGATCGCGGCACGCGACCGGGTGCTCCTGGCCGCGCTGCTGTTCCTGCTGATCGGCCTGCTCCTCTACGCCCAGGCCTCGTACGCGCTGCCCCTGGCCCTGGCCGCCAACGGCCTGCCCGCGTCCCTGTACGGGCTGCTCATCACCGTCAACGGCGCGATCGTCGTGATCTTCCAGCCGCTGTTCATCGCCTGGCTGTCCCGTCTGCCCGCCTGCCCGTCCTCGGCGTCTCCATGCCACGCCGGCTCGCCGCGATCCCGGCCATCGAGCCGGCGCGCACAGGCACGTGGCCGTTCCAGGAGGAGAGCGATGTCCAAGCGGGGCCGGTGACGCGGGTCTGTACATGCTGCGCCGCCCCAACTTCCGGCCCGTGACCTGCAGGACTGCCGATCGGGCGTGCAAGATGGAGTGCTTGCCCAAGTGATGCCAAGATGGCGTCATCAGCGCCAATCAGGCTTGCGTTGACGTCACTTTGACGCCATAGTGGCATCATGGATCTCAAGCCGTACGTCGACAGACTCCGACGGGACCTCGCGGTAGCCGCGGAGGCCGGCGGCGAGGACGCACGCGCCCTCGCCGAACGGCTCGTCTCGCCCCTGGAGTCATCGGTCCGGCTCGTCCTGCTGGAGGTCCTGTCGGCGGCCGCCGACGAGATCACGCGTGATCTCGCGCCTGGTTCGGTGGAGGTTCGCCTGCGCCGCGGCGATCCCGACTTCGTCCTGACGCGATCCCCTGCAGGTCAGCCGTTCGACGATGACGTCCGCGAGGACGACGGCGGGTTTGCCGAGCCGCCCGACGCGGACGTCCAGCCGGCGGGTGCGCCGGAAGGCAAGGAAGGCGGCACGGCCCGGATCAGCTTTCGCCTCCCGGAGCACCTGAAGGGCCAGGTCGAGGAGGCCGCCCGGCAGGAGGGCCTGTCGGTCAACACCTGGCTCGTCCGCGCCGTCGCGGCCACGTTCGAGTCCGGCGGGCGGCGGTCGGCACGGCGGGCCTCGTCGAGCGGGCGCCACTACACCGGCTGGGTCGGCTGAGGCCCGGACGTACGCCAACCATCAAGGAGGGTTTTCATGCCCACGTTCGACACGCCCGAGCCGATCTCGGTCAGCATCGATCTGCCCGGCGGCGACGTCAGGATCATCGCGAGCGACCGCACCGACACCGTGATCGATGTGCGGCCGGGCGACGGCGAGGAGGGGGCGGCCGCGGTCCAGATCGGCTACGCGGGCGGCAAGCTGGTCGTCAAAGGCGCACAACCATCCCGGTACGCAGGCGCCGCCGGGAACAGCCAGAGCTGGGGACTGGCGGGGTTGACCCGCCTACTCGGAAACTGGGACGAATCGGCCCGGGTGACGATTGAGCTGCCGTCGGGCTCCCACGTGCAGGGCGAGGCGATGTCCGGCGAGTTCCACTGCACCGGCCGGTTGGGAGACTGCCGTCTGCGGACCGACTACGGCGACATCCGTCTCGATCAGGCCGGCACGGTCCGTCTGACCAGCGACAGCGGCGAGATCGCCGTGGACCGCGCGACCGGCCACGCCGAGATCACCAGCGCGTCCGGCGAGATCAGGATCCAGGAGATGGGCGGCACCGCGACGATCAGGAACGACGACGGGGAGTGCTACATCGGCGAGGTGACCGGCGACCTGCGGTTGATCGGCACCAACGGCGACATGGAGGTCAACCGCGCCCACGGTGGCGTCGAGGCGAAGAACGTGTACGGCAGTGTGCGGATAGGCGAGGTCGCGCGCGGCTCCGTCGTTCTGACGAGCACGTCGGGCGACCTTGAGGTCGGCATCCGGCAGGGCACCGCCGCGTTGCTCGACGTGAGCACGGCCAATGGCAGGCTGCTCAACTCCCTGGACCCCCGCGACAGCCCGGACGGGTTCGACGAAACGGCCGAGATTCGCGCCCGCAGCCACGACGGCGACATCACGATCCGGCGCGCCTGACCTTGGCGGTTCCCAACCCGCGCTCGGCCCAAGCCGTAGGCGGCGCGCCGGCCGGACCGCCGCATCCCCGTGATCACCGGATCGCTGATCGGCACCCGCGCCAAGGGCGAGCTACGCCACCGGACGCTGCGCGGCCCCGGCATCCTGGCCGGCGCGGGCGTGGAGATCGCCATCGCGTCCGACCACTGCTGCGTCCCCGTCCAGTTCCTCGTCCACCAGGCGGCGCCGGCGGTCAAGGAGGGCCTGTACCGCGAGACCGCGCTGCGCGCCATCACCGCCAATCCGGCCGCGATTCTCGGGGCTGGACGACCGCGTGGGCACGTTGGAGCCCGGCCTCGACGGCGACGTGGTGCGGTGGTCGGGCGACCCGCTCGATGTGATGAGCCGCGCGGTGCCCGTCCTCATCGGCGGCCGCGAGGTCTACCGCTACGACATCGCGACCGCCACCGGAACGAGGTCAGACCTCTACGACCGCGTTTGAAGCGTCGCTCGAGCTCAGGACCCGCGGCAGCTGCCGGGGATCAACCCCGATGTGTGGACATCGTGCCGAGCGTGACGGTGGCCAGGCCACATGCGGTGATGACTGCCCCCGTGACGACGTTGCTGATGATCATGCCGACGCTGGCCCCGTGCGGGGGCAGCACCCACGGGGCGATGATCGTCCAAATCCCGATGATCGGGACGACCCACGCCAGTCCGTGAATCCGGCCGTAGGCCGAGGAAATCCCGGCCGCCAGCAGCGCGAGCGCGATGCCGGTGACCAGATTGTTGACGGTCAGCGTGGTGCGCCCGAAGAAACCCACCACCCATGGTGAGATGGCGAGATAGAGGCCGCTCAGAAAGGCCAGTCCGCTGACGGACTGTCCTGACCGGCTCTGTGCGGCCAGGTCGTAGCGAGCGCGCAGGGCCGCAATATCAGGGTGCTGGCCCATGTCGTATGTGGGATGGGTTGGACGTTCGGCCATGTCGCACACCACCTTCCTCGTTTCGTGTGGATTGTGGAGGTGTGGATGCGAAACCCCTGCCCGCGCGTCACACCAGCACTCCCGCGCCAGGGCAACATTTTCTCCAAATGCTTCAGCCCCAAGCGTCGGCATGCCGCACATGCGCGACAGCGTGGGGACGGCACTGCCCATACCGCTAGGCCACACGGTGGCATTCGGCGGCGCCGGCGCGGAGCACGAGTCCATGGCCGGGGGCGTCGGTATGCGGCTGGACCAGGCCGCCTGCCGGGTGGGCAGCCCCGTCGAAGAGTTCGGACTCGATGCGCTGGTGGTCATGGAACCACTCGATGTGGCGCAGGTTGGCGGTGGCGGCTGCGGCTGGAATGTGCAGATTGGGGGCGCAATGCGCGGAGACCTGCAGGTTGTGGCCGGCGGCGATGGCCGCGGCGGCGAACCAGCCGGTGTAGCCGCCGCAGCGGGTGGCGTCGATCTGGAGGCAGTCCACGGCCTGCGCCTGGCACATGCGGGTGAAGTAGGCCAGGTCGCAGCCGTACTCCCCGGCGGCCACGTCGGCCCGGCAGTGCTCGCGCACCAGTCTCAGACCGGGCAGGTCGTCGGAGGAGACCGGTTCTTCGAACCAGCTCACGTCGTGTTCGCTCATCCTCTCGGCCATGCGGATGGCCTGCTTGGCGGTGTAGCCACCGTTGGCGTCGACGTACAGCTCGGCTGCCTCGCCGATGACGCGGCGGCTCAGCGCCACGCGGCGCAGGTCGCGGCCGGGTTGCGTGCCGGACGATTCGCCGATCTTGATTTTGACGCGGCCGATGCCCTGTCCGTGCACCCAGTGGCTGAGCTGGCCCGTGGTGGCGTCGTCGTCGTAGGTGGTGAAGCCGCCCGAACCGTACAGCGGGACATGCTCGCGCGCCGCGCCGAAGAGACGGACGAGCGGCAGGTCGAGCAGGCGCGCCTTGAGGTCCCACAGAGCTACGTCAACGGCCGAGATGGCGTACCCTGCGACACCCGGCCGCCCGGCGTTGCGCACCTGGCGGGTCATCCGTGCCCAGTGGGCGGGGATGTCGGCGGCGTCGGCGCCGGTCACCGTCTCGGCGAGCGTCTCGGAGATCAGCGAGGCCGCGGCGGCAGGCGCGTACGTCCATCCGGTCCCCGTCGCGCCCGCGGCCGTAACTGTGGCGACGACCAGCGTGGTCGCCTGCCAGGCGAAGGTTCCGTCGCCTTCCGGCTGGTCGGTCGGTATGCGGTAGGCCGCGGCCGTGACCTGGTCGATCATGTTCATAACGCTCTCGCTTCGCAGGACCGCAGGCGATGAGCCATACCCCGCATACGCCCTCCAAACGGACGTCCCAGCTGTCGGCGCCCCCGTTCACGTGCGCAGACATTTGACGTGCGGTTTCGCCTGCCGCGACCGGCTCACGGGGTCCGCGAGGGATTTATTCCGGGCTATTGACGAAATTTGATCGACTTCGGCAGACTCTCCGCATACGGCACAGCGGCGGCCCTTTCGCCCAGTTGCGGCAAAGGCGCAAGGCGCTCGTCCTCCACCTGCCGCGGCATGAACGGGCCGCTCGGCAGGAGCGAGCTCGGCAGGCGCCGAGGTGGGAGAACGTGACTGATGAGTTCCGATAATGGGTCGTACGTCGAGCGAAGGTCTTTGCTGGCCGGCTTCGCCGGCTTTTTGGGAGTGGCGGCACTGCCCGCGACCGCTGCGCAGGCGGCGCCGACGGAGGTCGCGTCGATGCGGCGGTACCCGTCGAACTGGCCCGGCCTCGAGCCCTACGGCCTCGCCGACACCCGGCTGGACCTGTGGCCACGTGAGGACAACTCCTTCATCCTCCCGCTCGAGCTGCGCCCCCGTGACGAGGAGCGCGGCCGGGTCTGGATGCGGGACACCTACGTCAACTGCTTCGTCGTCGATGGCCGTCCGATCTACGTCGCCACGGGCACCACCCGGGTGCCCGGGCTCGACGCGGCCGGCCCGTGGAACGACGGCATCTTCGTGTGGGTGTCCCCGTCCCTGCGGGGGCCGTGGAAGCTGGTCGACACCACCGGCATCCGGCCCGGCGCCGAGAAGGGCAAGGTGTGGTCACCCGAGTTCGTCGGCGAGAACCGGCCCGGCCACAAGGTCGTCGCTCCCTGGCAGGAGTACTGGTACGACGACCGGTTCGGCAAGCGGGGCCAGGCCTGGGCCCCGGAAGTGCACTACTTCCGCGGCACGTGGTACATCGTCGCGTGCATGGGCGACCACTCCCGGAAGGTCGGTTCGTTCATGCTTGTGAGCGAGGGCGGGATCGAGGGCCCGTACCGGCTCGTCGAGGGCAACTTCGACAAACCCTTCGGCGACTCCTTCATCGGCGGGCCCAACTTCATCGAGCCCGGCGCCTACCACCACATCGACGGCAGCCTCTACACCGAGGGCGACGACGCGTGGCTTGTGCTGCACAACCACCTGTACGCGAAGTTCCGGGACGACATGGAGGACATCGTCACGACGAGCAACCTCCCGCAGTTCCAGCAGATGCCCTACTCGCCCGAGCCGTATCTCGAAGGCGCGTACGTGTTCAAGCACGGGGGCAAGTACTACCTCCTCCAGGCCGCGTGGAACCGAACGTCGGCCAATCCCGACGGCAGCACCCGGTACGCCTACGACCCGCCCGGCCCCGGCCGCACGCAGTACCAGTACGACGCGATCGTCGCCGTCTCGGACAATTTCGAGGGGCCGTATTCCAAGCGGTGGACCGCGGGTGTCGGCGCCGGCCACAACAACTTCTTCGTGGACCGCAGCGGCCAGTTGTGGGCGACGTTCTTCCGCAACCCCAACTTCGGCTACTGGGCCGACCCGTCACGCGTCGCCGACGCCGCAGTGCCCGGTGTCGTAGGGCTGGAATGGACCGGCCCGGAGGGCGATCGCCTGTACGTCCAGCGCCGGAACCACGGGCACACGACCAGCGGGTGACCACCCGCGCGGCGGCCGCTGACGGCTCGGGCTGATCTCATGGGCGGGAGGCCCGGCCGGCGTCGCTGAGCTAATGGCGCGTCTCGGCGTGCCGGGCGCGCTGGGCCAGGTCGTGGCCCAGCGTCCGTCCGGCGCGGTCACGATGCGCCGGCTCGCCTCGGGCATCGGAACGGCCGCGGAAAGCCCGGGGGCGAACCGGCGCGTTTCTGCGGCCGAATCGTCCTGAATGTGCAGGGGGACCTGGCTGTCGAACAGCTTCTCCATGCGGTCGTTGGTGGCTTTTGTCTCAGCCAGTTCCTCGGGGACCGAGCCGATGACGCGAATGGTCGGTAGTGCGTACATGCCGACCAGGGTCTCCGGGGCTCGCGACACCGTACTGTCACGGCTGTGGCGTGATCTCCATCGCTGTCACCGCTGTCTCCCGCCGCAGGGCGTGGTCAGCGGACCAGCAGGTCGTCCAATTCGGCGGTGAAGAGCAGCGCGGGGTCGAATCCCATCCCGGTGAATTGGCCGGCGAGTTCCAGGGACAGGACGCCGTGCAACCGGGTCCAGAAGGCCAGGGCCCGGCGGAGGGCCGCGGTCGGGGCGGGGTGGCCGTCCGCCCACTGCCGGTGGCCTTCGAGGTGCGCGTCGAACGGCGTCGCGGAGCTGCCGGAGGGCAGCGCGGCGCAGGCGTCGAGCAAAGTCGTCATGATCTCGGACGCGATCGCGGTGATGTCGTCGGGCGCGTGGTAACCGGGGACGGGTGTGCCGTAGATGAGGAAGTACCGCTGAGGGTCGTCAAGCGCCCACTTGCGCAGCGCGTGAGCCAGCGCGGCGGCCTCCGGGCCGGGCTTGGAGGCCGCGCGGAAGGTGTCGGCGAGGCTTCGGTACGCGTCCCTGATGAGCTCGGTGATCAGCTCGTCACGGCTGGCGAAGTACCGGTAGAGCGCGGGCCCGCTCATGCCCATCTGCTTGGCGATCGCGTTGAGGGAGAGCGCGGACGCCCCCGCCGTGGCGATCTGCTCCCACGCGTGTTCCTTGATCTCCGCGCGCACCTGAGTGCGGTAGCGCTCGCGCGGGGCCTTCGTGCCCGCTTCCGCCATGGCCTGCCACCTTCCGGCATCCGTCTGGTTACAGCCTCAAGATTTAGTTAGAGGCTATCACGAAACCTATTGACACTCCCCATGCGGTCACGTTACAACTTCTAACGAAAGCGAGAAGTCGTAACTCAATGCGCCACGAAGTGGAGGTCGTCATGAACGCCGAAGGACTTGTCGAGGTCGTCCTGCCGGGCAAGGTGCAGCCGGAAGGGCTTCAGATCCGGCACGGAGCCGTCCCCGTCGCGGGCCCGGGTCAGGTGCTGATCCGGGTGGAGGCGACCGGGGTCTCCTTCGCCGAGCAGCAGATGCGCCGCGGCCGCTACTACGACCAGCCGGCGTTCCCGTTCGTGCCCGGCTACGACCTGGTCGGCACGGTGCTGGCCACCGGTGAGGGCGTCGAGCCGGGCCTGGCCGGCACCCGGGTGGCCGCGCTGGTCAAGGTCGGCGGCTGGGCCAGCCATGTGATCGTCGACGCGGCGGACGTGGTGGAGGTGCCCGACGGGGTCGGCGCGGCGGAGGCGGAGACCGTGGTGGTCAATGGCATCACCGCATGGCAGATGCTGCACCGCAAGGCACGGATCCGCACGGGGCAGACCATTCTGGTGCACGGCGCCAACGGCGGCGTCGGCTCGGTCCTGGTCCAGCTGGCGCAGGCCGCGGGCGTGAAGGTGATCGGCACAGCGTCCGCGCGCCACCACGACGCCCTGCGGGAACGCGGCGTCGTCCCGGTCGACTACCGCACCGAGGACGTCGCCACACGCGTCCGCGAGCTCGCCCCCGGCGGGGTGGACGCCGTCTTCGACCACGTCGGCGGCCGCAGCGTCGTCGACTCCTGGCGCCTCCTCGCGCCCGGTGGCGCGCTCGTCTCGTACGGCAGCGCCTCCACCAGGGACGACGAGGGGTCCAAGCAGTGGCCCGTGCTCAAGCTGCTCGGCCGGGTGTGGCTGTGGAACGCGCTGCCCAACCGCCGCCGCGCCTACTTCTTCAACGTCTGGGCCGGGCGGACCCTGGCCAAGCACCGGTTCCGGGCCCGGCTGCGCGCCGACCTCGCCCAG
>NZ_JBFAMX010000338.1:0-10793 GCF_040659615.1 Nonomuraea sp. NPDC049784 | reverse complement strand
GGCGGAGCCCGGGGAGCGGCTCAGCACGGCGTGCGCGGCGGGGGCGTTCGCGGTGACCTCCCAGGGCGACTGGGAGAGCCTTCCGCGGCGGGCCGATCTGGGCCTGTTGCGGCGGCCCGCCGACGGTGTGAGCCGGTGATCACGCGGCGCGGATCCTGGTGACCTCCTTGCGGTACTGGCGCTTGCCCACCAGCGTCCAGAGCACGCGGGCGGGCAGCGGCAGCAGGCCGAGGAACGCCTGGCGCTCCCAGCTTGTGGCGTCCTCCAAGAGCGCGCCGAGCTGGATGAGCAGCCGGTCCTTGGACAGGTGGGAGCGGCCGTACTCACCGAGCCGGTCCCACTCCTCCTTGGTGATGTGCTCGGCGACCAGCGGCAGGATCCGCTCCTCCTCCTGATCGAGGTGGACCACGAGGTCGGCGTGCAGCCGCTCGAGTACGTGGGCGACCCGCATGCCGCCCTGGGCGGTCTTCCGCCAGGTGGGCAGCAACTCCCGCAGCACGTCGATGTGGTCGGCGACGCTCTCGTGCTGGCGCTCCATGGTCTCGATCAGCTCGGCCTCGAACGAGACCCGCTCCAGCAGCAGCGGCCAGAGCAGCTTGTCCTCACCCTCGTGGTGGTGGTGCAGGCCGTCGAGGACCTCGGTGACGTAGGAGGCCAGGATGGCGGCCCTGTCGGTGTCGCCAGGGGTCGCCCGGCGGATGAGCTCCGGGGCGAGCTTGAGTTCGCGGCGAAACAGGCGGTGTACGACCACCATCTCCCAGATGGCCGGCTTGTCGTTGATGTTCACGCGGACAAGGGTGTGGCCCGTCGATTGCCGAATAGTTGCGTTCCAATGCGACCCTTAGCATGAGGTCATGAAGCGCGCCCTGGGGGAGCTCGAATCCACGATCATGGACAGGATGTGGTCCTACCGCAGGCCGGCCTCCGTCCGTGACGTGCTCGAGGACCTCCGCAGGGAGCGCGAGATCGCGTACACCACGGTCATGACCGTGATGGACAAGCTCCACACCAAGGGCCTGCTCAGGCGCGAGCCGGTCGGCAGGGCGTACGTCTACGAGCCCGTCTCCACCAAGGAGGCCTACACGGCGGAGCTGATGCGCCACGCGCTCGCCTCCAGCGGTAACCAGGCCGCCACCCTGGTCCACTTCCTGGAGCGCCTCACCCCGGAAGAGGCCACCGCGCTGGAGGCCGCTCTCCAGGTCTACCCACCGAAGAGCCGCCGCGACTGACCTTCCGCGCTCCCGAGCCCGCCGAAGGCGGTTTCCGAGGGCGAGTGGCCCGCCGGCCACTACGATCGCTGGCGTGGCGCGGGCGCGTCGAGAGGAGCGGGATGGAGACCTTCACGAGCTGGCCCTCCTGGCCGAAGGCGGAAGAACCGCTGGCCAGGGCGCTCCCGCCGGAGACCGTGGACGCGCTGCGCGCGGCGGTCGCCTTCGCTCGCGAGAAGCACGGGCTGCAGCAGCGGCCCACCGGGCGCCCGTACCTCGAGCATCTGCTGGAGGCCCTGGAGGTGGCCGTGGCCGGCGCCGGGGTGACCGACGGGGACGTGCTCGTGGCGATCGTGCTGCACGACGTGCTGGAGGACACGCCGTGCACTGAGGCGGAGATCGTACGGCGGTTCGGCCCCCGTGTGGCGGAGTTCGTGGGGTGGGTGACCAGGCCCCGGGGCATCGCGAAGGCCGACTACCTGGGCTCCCTCGTCAAGGCGCCGCCCCAGGCCGTGCTCGTGAAGCTGGCCGACCGGGTGAGCAACGTGCAGGAGCTGCAGCGGATGCCGTGGCGGTTCCAGCGGCGCTACTACCTGGAGACCGTGGCGTACATCATGCCGCTGGCCGGGGTCCACCCCTGGTTCGCCGCGTGGTACGGGGAGTGGCGCCGGCGCTGGCATCGCCGCGTGGAGCGCCTCAGCGCGTACTAGCCTCCGATCCTGGCGACGCGGTTGCGTACGCCCTCGAAATGGGCGTGCACGGCGGCCACCGCGGCGGCCCGGTCGCCTCGCAGGACGGCCGTGTAGATGTCGCGATGGCGCCTGACCACGTCGCCCGGCGGTTCGTCGGGCGCCCCCAGCTCGTCGCGGAGCTGGTAGTAAACGTCCCAGAACGCGCCCAGGAGCTGGCTCACCAGCGGGTTGCCGAGCGGCCGGTAGAGGAGGTCGTGGAAGAGGCGGTCGGTCTCGGGCGAGACGAGGCCGGCCTGCGCCTCGGACTCCATCCTGGCGATGACGTCGGCGATCGGCGTCAGGTCGACCTCCGGCCCCAGCTCGATGAGCCGCTCCACGAGGCCGGACTCCAGGATCTCGCGGATCTCGACGAGGTGCGCCAGGTGGTTCTTGCCGTTCTGCAGAGTGATGCGGCTGTGGAAGGCGAGCTCGTCCACGAGCCCCGCCAGCGACATCCGGCCCACGAACATGCCGAACCCGTGGCGGATCTCCACGATGCCGACCGCCTGCAGGGCCTTGAGCGCCTCCCTGATCGAGTTGCGGCTGACCCGCAGCTCCTCCATGAGCTCCGACTCTGTCGGCAGCGGATCGCCGGCCACCAGCCCGCGCCGGACGATCAGGTCCTTGACGCCCTCCTGGGCCTCCACGGCGCGGCTCTGCCGCACCGGACGCGGGACAGCGGTCATGAAAAATCCTTTCGTCGTAGGTAACATTCCGGAAATCTTCTGTTGACCTCAAGCCGGAGCAGCATCTAGCGTCCACGTTACGGTAAAGATAGGACATGGGATGTCCCACGTTCTACCCTTCAGGAGGCATCCGTGAGCTCTGAGTTCAGCCGCCGTGACTTCCTGCGTTACAGCGGGGCGACGGGTGCAGCGGCGTTCGTCGCGGCGACACTCGCTGCGTGTTCCGGCGGTCCGGCCTCGACCGGCTCGGTCGGCGCCGGATCCAACAAGGACCTGATCACCGCCGTCATCGGGTACGGCAACGACCAGAGCTGGGATCCGACGCAGACCGCTTCGGCGTTCGCGATGGCGGGGATCCAGCACATCTACGAGGGGCTGCTCGACACCGACCCAATCACGCGCGAGCCGTACCCGGCCCTGGCCACCGCCCTGCCCACCGACCTGAACGCGACCTCCTGGAAGTTCACGCTCAGGGACGGCGCCAAGTGGCACGACGGCCAGCCGGTCACCGCCGACGACGTGGTCTTCACCTTCGAGCGGATCCTGGGCCCAGAAAACGTCCTGGCCGGTAACTTCTTCAAGTCCTGGCTCCAGGAGGTGAAGAAGATCGATGACAAGAACGTCGAGCTGGTCTTCAAGTTCCCGTTCCCCGACGCCGCGCCCAGGCTGACCATCGCCAAGATCATGCCCAAGCACGTGTTCAGCCAGGCGGGCGCGTGGGACAAGGCCAAGAGCGGCATGACGATGGGCTCGGGGCCGTACAAGCAGACCGCCCACAACCCCAAGTCCAACACCACCTTCGAGGCGTTCGACGGCTACAACGGCCCGCGCCCGGCCACGGCCAAGAAGATGAACTGGCTGACGATCGTGGACGCCGCCGCCCGCGTGGCCAAGATCTCCGGCGGCTCGGCCGAGGCGCAGATCGCCGACAACATCCCGTACGCCAACGTCGACCAGCTCAAGCAGCAGGGCCTGACGGTCGAGGGCGGCAAGGGCATGAACCACATGTTCCTGATGTTCAACACGGGCGCCAAGCCGTTCGACGACGTACGGGTGCGCCAGGCGCTGCACTACGCGATCGACAAGCAGAAGATGATCGACGTGGCGCTCAAGGGCCACGGCACGGCCTCCAGCTCCTTCCTCAACGAGGGCAACCCCGACTACAAGCGGGCCTCGGTCGTCTACGACTACGACCCGGAGAAGGCCAAGGCGCTGCTGGCCGAGGCCGGGGTGAAGAACCTCACGATCAACCTCATGGCCGTGAACGTGAGCTGGATCGCGGACTGCCTGCCCACGATCGCCTCCTCCTGGGAGGCCGTCGGGATCAAGACGACGCTGGAGCCGCAGGACACGGCCGCGCTGTTCGCCAAGATGGACCAGTTCCAGGACTACCAGGTGGTCGCCGCCGCCTCGAACCCCAACCAGTTCGGCATGGACGCCGACCTCATCCTGCACTACAACTACGTGCCCGGCGGCCTGTGGATGAAGTACAGCCACTGGGACGGCAGCGCGGACGCCAAGAAGTTGTTCGCGATGATGGACGAGGCCAGCAAGGAAACCGACAAGGCCAAACGGACCGAACTTATCCACAAATATCTGGACTTCGTGGCTGAGCTGGCCATCCTCTACCCGGTCGTCCACAACGAGCTGATGACCGCCTGGGACCCGAAGAAGCTCTCGGGCATCCGCGCCCAGCCCTACCCGGGCATCAACCTGCTGCAGGCCAAGAGGACATGACGCTCGTCGCCAGGATGCTGCTGCGGCGGCTCCTCATGCTGATCCCACTGCTGCTCGGCGTGGTCGCGTTCGTCTTCATCGTGATGCGCTTCTCCAACAGCAAGCCGGAGTACGCGTACTTCCAGGGCGCGAACCCGACCCCCGAGCAGATCCACCAGTTCCAGGTCGAGAACGGCCTGCTGGACCCGCTGCCCCTGCGTTACGTCCGGTTCGTCGGGGACCTGGCCCAGGGCGACATGGGCACCAGCGTGCTCACCAAGAAGCCGGTGCTGGAGTCAGTCACGACCGCGCTGCCGCTGACGTTGCAGCTCACGTTCCTGGGCCTGGCCGTCGCCGTGGTGCTGTCGCTGGTGTTCGGCGTCACCGGGGCGTTGTTCCGCGACCGCTGGCCGGACCAGGTGATCCGCGTGGTTTCGCTGATCGGGGTGGCGGCGCCGTCGTTCTGGCTGGCGCTGCTGATGATCCAGTACCTGGCCGTCGGCGAGGGCCTCTTCCCGACCGGCGGCTACATCAACCCGGCCGACTCCACGGCCGGGTGGCTGCAGTCGATGACGCTGCCCGCCCTGTCGCTGTCGCTGCCGATCGCCGCCCAGCTCACCCGCATCATCCGCACGTCGATGGTGGAGGAGCTGGACCGCGACTACGTGCGTACCGCGATCGGCAGCGGCCTGCCACCGATCGTGGTGGTCGGCAGGAACGTGCTGCGCAACGCCCTGATCACCCCGCTCACCGTGCTCGGCCTGCGCGTCGGCTACCTGATCGGCGGCACCGTGGTCATCGAGACCATCTACGGCCTGCCCGGCATGGGCCAGCTCATGATCAGCGCTGTGCTCAACGGCGACCCGGCCGTCGTCCAGGGCGTGGTGCTGACCATCGCGGTCGGCTTCATGGTCGTCAACCTGGTCGTGGACATCCTCTACCTGCTGGTCAACCCCCGCCTCAGGAGCGCCACATGAGACGTGGACTGACGGAACGGCTTTCCCGCCCCGGAGTGGGCCTCCGCAGGCTCAAACCCCTGTCATGGGTCGCGGTCGGCATCGTGGCCGTGGTCGTGCTGGCCGCGCTGCTGGCGCCGTGGATCGCGCCGCACTCGCCGTACTTCCAGGAGGCCGCGGGCGGCGGCCCGTCGGCCGCGCACTGGATGGGACTCGACAGCGCCAACCGCGACATCCTGTCCAGGCTCCTGTACGGGTCCCGCTGGTCGCTGATCATCGGCCTCGGCGCGACCGGGCTCGCCCTGGTGGCCGGGGCGGTCGTCGGCGCGGTCGCGGCCACCTCGCGCAGGGCCGTGGACGAGACCATCATGCGGCTGCTCGACGTCATCATGGCCTTCCCCGGCATCGCGCTGGCGGCCGTGCTGGTGGCGGTGTTCGGCGGCAGCATCCCGGTGCTGGTCATGGCCATGGCCTTCCTCTACATGCCGTCCGTGGCCAGAGTCGTGCGGGCCAACGTGATCGCCCAGTACGGCGAGGACTACGTGGCGGCCGAGCGGATCATCGGCGCCCGCACGCCGTACATCGTCGTCAGGCACGTCGCGATCAACTGTGCGGCGCCGGTGCTGGTGTTCTGCACGGTGATGGTGGCCGACGCGATCGTGTTCGAGGCGTCGCTGTCGTTCATCGGCGCCGGCGTGCGCCCGCCGAACCCCTCCTGGGGCAGCGTCATCGCCGACGGCAAGAACATGGTGCTGCTCGGCGGTTGGTGGGCCACGGTCTTCCCCGGCCTGATGATCCTGCTCACGGTGCTCGCGCTCAACATCCTCTCGGAGGGCATCTCGGACGCCTGGGCCGCGCCCGCCGCCCGCAAGACCGTCACCAAGAAGGACGACGCGTTCGAGCAGGCCAGGCCCGGGTCCGGCGAGGTGGTCGAGCTGCCGGGGCTGGCCGAGGCCGCCCGCAGGCTGGCCGAGCGCGCGCGCCCGCTCCCGCAGGGGCCGCCGGTCCTCTCGGTGGAGCGGCTGCGGATCGGGTTCGCCGACGGCGTCGACATCGTGGACGGCATCGGCTTCGAGGTGCATCCGGGTGAGGTGCTCGGCCTGGTGGGCGAGTCCGGCTGCGGCAAGTCGCTGACCGCGCTGACCATCATGGGCCTGCAGCCCCGCGACGCCCGCGTCAGCGGCCACGTCCGCTTCGACCAGCGAGAGCTGCTCTCCGAGTCGCGCCGCGCCCGCCGCCGCCTGCTCGGCCACGAGATGGCGATGATCTACCAGGACGCCCTCTCCTCGCTGAACCCGGCCATGACCATCAAGGCCCAGCTCAAGCAGCTCACCCGCCGCGGCGGCCGGCGCACCCCCGCCGAGCTGCTCGAACTCGTCGGCCTCGACTCCCGCCGCACGCTGTC
The DNA here is from genome assembly GCF_040659615.1 of Nonomuraea sp. NPDC049784. Classification (NCBI taxonomy): domain Bacteria; kingdom Bacillati; phylum Actinomycetota; class Actinomycetes; order Streptosporangiales; family Streptosporangiaceae; genus Nonomuraea; species Nonomuraea sp. NPDC049784. The sequence goes on along the minus strand of NZ_JBFAMX010000338.1, from coordinate 4,091 downwards.
CTCCTACCCGCACGAGCTGTCCGGCGGGCAGCGGCAACGGGTGCTGATCGCGATGGCGCTGTCGCGCGAGCCGAAGCTGATCGTGGCCGACGAGCCCACCACGGCGCTCGACGTGACCGTCCAGGCGCAGGTCATCGAGCTGCTGCTGAAGCTGCGCGAGGAGCTGGGGTTCGCGCTGATCCTCGTCTCGCACGACCTCGCGCTGGTCGCCGACGTCACCGACCGCGTGGTCGTCATGTACGGCGGCCAGATCGTCGAGACCGGCGCCACCGCGGCCCTCGTCGGGGCGCCCGCCCACCACTACGCCCGCGGCCTGCTGGGCTCGGTGCTGTCGCTGGAGTCGGGAGCCGAGCGGCTCACCCAGATCCGCGGCGTGGTGCCCGCCCCGGCGGACTTCCCGCCCGGCTGCCGGTTCGCCGACCGGTGCCCGATGGCCACGGACGTGTGCCGTACCGAGACCCCGGCGCTGGAGGGGGACGCGACACATGCGGCGGCCTGCCACCATCCCGCGGTGTCCCTCGTGAGGAGTGAGCAGAGTGCTTGAGCTCAAGGACGTGCACGTCGTGCACAAGGCCCGCTCGGGCGGCCTGCTCTCCCGCGACCGCGTCTATGCGCTGACCGCGGCGGATCTCACGGTGAGCCCCGGCGAGACCGTCGGGGTCGTGGGCGAGTCGGGGTGCGGCAAGTCCACCCTGGCCAAGGTGCTGGTCGGCCTGCAGCGACCGACCCAGGGCACCGTGACGTTCCACGGCAAGGACCTGTGGTCGCTGAAGGAGGCCGAGCGGCGCGGCCTGATCGGGTCGAGCATCGGGATGGTCTTCCAGGACCCGTCCACGGCGCTCAACCGCCGCCTGCCCGTCAGGCAGATCCTGCGTGACCCGCTCAACGTGCACCGCCGCGGCACCCCGGCCGAGCGCGACGCCCGCGTACGCGAACTGCTCGATCTGGTGGGCCTGCCCGCGAGCGTCGCCGACGCGCTGCCGAGCCAGCTCTCCGGCGGGCAGCGCCAGCGCGTGGCCGTGGCCAGGGCGCTCGCGCTCGAGCCCGAGCTGATCGTGGCCGACGAGCCCACCAGCGCGCTGGACGTGTCGGTTCGCGCCCAGATACTCAACCTGCTGCTCGACCTCAAGGAACGGCTCGGGCTCGCGCTGGTGTTCGTCTCGCACGACATCCAGACCGTCCGCAGGATGAGCGACCGCGTCGTCACCATGTACCTGGGCAGGATCGTCGAGCAGGCGCCCGCGCAGGCCATGCCGCTGGGCGCCCGCCACCCGTACACGCGGGCGCTGTTCTCCGCGACCCCGGGACTGATCTCGCCCATCAACCCGATCCCGCTCGTGGGCGCCGTGCCCTCGGCCACCAAGCCGCCGAGCGGTTGCCCGTTCCGCACCCGGTGCTGGCGGGCAGACGACATGTGTGCCGCGGATTGGCCCGCGGCGCAGGCCGAAGACGACCACCTCTTCCACTGCCACCATCCGGTGGCGGCGGGAGCGACCGATGTAGAGCTGATCCAGGAGCGCGTATGAGTTTGACGGGCGTCATCCCCCCGGTTTGCACCCCTTTGACCCCCGACTACGAGGTGGACGCCGGTTCGCTCGCCCGGCTGGTCGACCACCTGCTGGACGGCGGTGTCGACGCGCTGTTCGTGCTGGGCTCGTCGTCGGAGGTGGCGTACCTGACGGACGCGCAGCGGCGGGTGGTGCTGGACACCGTGGTCGGCCACGTGGGCGGGCAGGTGCCGGTGCTGGCCGGGGTGATCGACATGACGACGCCGCGCGTGATGGAGCACGTGCGGGTCGCGGTCGAGGCCGGGGCGTCGGGGGTGGTGGCGACCGCGCCGTTCTACACGCGTACGCATCCGGAGGAGATCCGCACCCATTTCCGTACCGTCGCCGCCGGCGGCGGGCTGCCGGTCTACGCCTATGACCTGCCGGTTTCCGTACACACCAAGCTGAGCGCCGACCTGCTGCTCGAGCTGGCGGCCGAGGGGGCGCTGGCCGGGGTGAAGGATTCCAGCGGCGACGACGGCGGGTTGCGGCAGGTCATCATGGGTCGCGAGGCGCCGTTCAGCGTGCTCACCGGGTCCGAGGTGACCGTGGACTCGGCCTTGTGGATGGGCGCCGACGGCGTGGTGCCCGGGCTGGGGAACGTGGACCCGCAGGGGTACGTGGAGCTGTACCGCTGCGCCGTCCGCGGTGACTGGGAGGCGGCCAGGATGGAGCAGGAGCGCCTGGTCAGGCTGTTCGAGATAGTCCGCGTCGGTGGCACGCGCATGGGCGGCAGCTCGTCCGGCCTCGGCGCTTTCAAGGCCGCACTTCACCTCCGCGGCGTCATCGACTGCCCGATCACCGCGCTCCCGCAGATTCCACTGAACGACGACGAGGTCGGCCGGATCGGCAAGCTCCTGGCTGCCGCCGGGCTGCTCTGAGCTATGCCGTACCGGCCAGCTGGGCCACGTCCTCGGCACCGTCCTCGATCAACTTCGAGGCCAGCTCCGACAGCGCCCGCCCGACGGCCAGCTCGTCCCCGATCCCGGGTACCGGCCGGTCGCTGGGATTGCGCCTGGCGTGGGCCACGCTCTCGTGCCGCTTGCCGTCAGCCGTGAACAACACTGCCGTGGCCGTGGTCACGGCGTCGTTGTCGTCTTCACTGATCCAGATCTGTACATTCCACTGCTTGTAATCCATGGAGGACCACCTCCCTACCTTCGAGGATCTCTCGTACGAGCCCAAAGGTAAAGGTCAGGCCCCTGGAGCGGCCCTCCTCCGGCACGGGACCCGTGGCTGATCAGGGAGACTGAGAATATGGCCGAGATCGCCGTCGCCGACGGCTCGTGGACGTTCAACGGCGAGTTCCTGCGCATCGTCCCTGGCAGTGACAAGGACGTGCATGAGCTGCGCAGGACGCTGGGCGAGCTGATAGTCCCGCTCGAGGCGGTCGCGAGCGTGACGTTCGAGCCGTCACGCAAGGGCGGCCACGTGCGGCTGCGGCTGCGCAAGGGGGCCGATCCGCTGTCGGACGCGGTGGCGGGGCTGCTCGGGCCGCCTGCCGACCCGTACCGGCTGGCCGTCCCGAAGAGCCGCGCGGGCGCGGCCGAATACTTCGCCGACGAGGTCCGCGACACCCTGCTCGTCTACCAGACGCCCACCGCCGCCTGTGAGGACTATCTCCTGCCCGGGCCCTCCGTGCCCATCTCGGCCACGGCGGGAGACGGCACGGCGCTCTTCGACGGGGAGCGGGTGCGCCTGGAGTGGACCGGGTTCGCGAGCTCGGAGAAGGAGAAGGCGGGGCCGCAGGAGTTCCCGCTGTCGGACGTGGCCGGGGTGGAGTGGAAGCCGCAGTCGGGCATGGGATACGGCACGCTCCGCTTCCGCCTCAAGGCCGACGGGCCCGCGCTGTCGCCGCAGAAGGACCTCCGCTGCGTGTCGTGGGGCATCCAGCGGTACGGCGGCGCCACGGCCCTGGTCGCCGCCGCGGTGGTGGCCCGCCTGCCGCGGGCGTCCGAGCTGCCGCCGCCCCCGCCGCCGCCCGTCTCCGACGACGTGCACGACGCGGTGCTGCGCCGCCTGGCGGAGCTCGGGGAGCTGCACCGGTCGGGCGTGCTGACCGACGAGGAGTTCGCGGCGGCCAAGCAGGCCATGATCCGCCGCCTCCAGGAGTCGTGACCGCCCGCAGGCCAGGGGCGTCCTGGCCGAGGAGGGCAACAGCTCGCTCACCGACCGCGACATCACCGCGCATCCGGAGCTGAAGCTGGCCCGCTGGGCCGCCCGCGAGCTCGACCCGTCCGCGGCGGCCACGACCACGATGTAGTGGAGGGCTACTACGGTTGATCCCCCATCAACCGTTCGGAGGATGTTGAAAGCCTCGGCCGGCGACGACTCTCGATACATGACAGTCATCGAAATCGACGGCATGACCAAGAGCTACCGAGGCGACAAGGTCCTGGACGGCGTATCCCTCAAGGTGGAGCGGGGCGAGATCTTCGGCATCGCCGGCCCCAACGGCGCCGGCAAGACCACCACCGTGGAATGCGCGTCGGGCCTGCGGGACCGCGACGGCGGCGTCCTGCGCGTGCTGGGCCTGGACCCGCG
>NZ_JBFAMX010000337.1:0-10822 GCF_040659615.1 Nonomuraea sp. NPDC049784 | reverse complement strand
GGACGACGACGGGACGACCGCGCTCTCCCTCAGCCAGGATGGGCGGCTGGCGGCCGTCGGCGGCTCCCGGACGATCTCCGTGCTGGACGCGAACGCCCGGCGGGAGCTGGCCAGGCTGACCCCTGCCGCCTTCACCACCACCGAACATGTGGCGTTCAGCCCGGACGGGACGCGGCTGGCCACGGTGGTGGAGGGGCCGGAGGACGGCGCCGCCCGCACGTACTCGCTGGCGATGTGGGACTGGAAGGCCCGCCGCCTGCTGTGGTCACACGACGTGCGGCGGGCCCAGGACGTGGAGTTCGCGCCGGACGGCAGGACGCTGGCGGTCGCCACCGACGCCGAGCGCCTCTACGACGCCGCTTCTGGCCAGCCGGTGGGCGGCCCGTTCGGCGGCGCCGGCCAGGGCATCACGCTCACCGACGCGGTCTTCACCCGGGACGGCCGGTCGCTCGCCATCGTGGACTCGGGCGGGCGCCTGACCGTCTACGAGGTGGCCACCCGCCGCCCGGCCGGGGAGGCGATCAGGGGGAACCTCAGCGGGTACGCGGTCAGATCACCTCGCGAGGACGTCGTCGCGGCGGTCACCCGGGACGACCGGGTGCAGCTGTTCGACCTGGCGGGAAAGGCGTCGCTGGGTGTGCTGGCCGACGGCAACCAGTACGGCGTGCAGGCCCTGGCCTTCGCCGCCGACGGTTCGAAGGTGCTGGTGCTGGACGGTAACGGGACGATACGCGAGCAGCTCGTCGAGCCGGGCGCGGTCGCGGCGGCGGTGTGCGCCCGCGCCGGGAACCCGTTGAGCAGGACGGAGTGGGCGCGTTACGTCACGGGCGCGCCCTATCGCGAGACGTGCCCTCGACCATGACGGCGCCGGCCTGCTGGGGATCGCTCGCGCCTTCTAGTGCCAACTTGATGACGGTTACTCTCCGGTCATGCTGGCTCGCGCCGCGCGTGCGGGTACGCCAGGCCACCCCCGCTGTCCGGCCAGCCGGCCTGCCCGCCATCGCCAAACTCGTCCCGCTGGCCGGAGTCCGGCTGGAGGACACCCTGACCGAGGGCGTCCGCGACGAGTTCACCGGCGCCGCCCCGCGGAGGGCATCAGGCGACCGGTCACGAGCCTCCAACTGACACCGACAGTGCGAATCGAGCAGTCAAAAGTGCGGGCAGGGGGGTGGCTCGCGGTCCACGGGCTGCTGCTGCCGTCACGGTAGCGGTCGCGGAGATCCTCCCTCCTATCGCAGAGAAGGAGTTCTGGCGCAAACGGGACGACGCCGAGCGGGAATTCCTGCCGCTGACAGATGAAGTTCTCATCGCGCACCTGGCCCTGGGCGTCGCCGACGGCGTCAACGCGCCCACGAAGGTGACCTCGATCGTGGCCGGGATGGCCGTCCCGAACTGGAACCGAGCCGCCGCCTTGATCGGAAGCGAGTCCTGCGCGGGGAACAGCCGGTCATAGCTGGTCAGCGACATCGTCCCTCGCCGGTCGATGGGGCGCCCATCTGAGCCGGATGTTGTGGTGGTGAAGCCGAGGCGTGTGAGGGTGGCCTCGGGCGACTTCGTAGTTCTGCAGGACGGCGATGGCCTTGCACAGGCGCCCTGCTTTAAGGGGGCAGCAGCGGAGCTTGCGCAGGATGCGCCAGGTCTTGAGCTGGGCGTTCGCGCGTTCGCCCGGACCGCGAAGACGGGCGTGTGATCGGTTGGCCCGCTTCTGGGACTCAGGCGTGTTCTTGCCCTTGTAGGGGGTGATGACCGGGCCTTCGGCACCCTGGTAGCCCTTGTCCGCCAAGACGATGATCGTCGCCCGCTCCAGTTCCCGCAGGATGCCCCAGATCCGGGCGGTGCTCAGGTCGTGTGTCTTACCTGGCAGTGCTCCCGAGGTCCACAGGATCGTCCCGTCGGGTGAGGCGATGACTTGGACATTCATTCCGTGCACGCGATGCTTGCCGGAGAAGTAGGGCCGGTCGGCCTTGACGCGGTCGGTGTGGATCAGCGTGCCGTCCAGTACCAGGTGGTGCAGCCCGTCCCGCTTGGCCTTCCGCACTGCCTGCCAAAGCTTGGGTGAGCGCGCCGACAGCAGCATCACCGTCTCTTCGACGTACCGCCACGCGGTCGTCGTCGACACGTCGAAACCGGCTCCGAGTTCGGTGAACGTCTCGCCCTTGCGCAGGTAGACCAGTACCAGCAGTGCCTGCTGGCCAGGGTTTAGCAGCCGCCAGGCCGACCCGATCGCCTTGCGGCGTCGGCGGATCAGCCCGGCCACGTAGTTCAGCGTTGAACGCGACAAATCAACGGCAGCACGATAGAACAGCACCCAGAGCTCCTGGTGGTGACGGTGAGGATTGTGGTGATCAACCCGTCTACCAGGAGCTCTGCCACGTCATCAGGCGAACCATGGACCCGCGATCATGCTGTGACCAGCAGCCCGCCGCCAGGGGATGTAGGGTCGGGAGCTGGCGCGGTGGCGTCTCCTGGCGGTAGAGCTCGGGGCCTGTCTTCCGCCGGTTTCCCGGTCGGCTGTGCTCTCCCCGATGACCATGGCCAGGTTCGTGGCTCCGTTTCCAGCTCCCGCCCGTCGAACCGTGCATGCGGTTCTCCCGCACACGGCTCACCGGTATTCGGATGCCGCGGATGAACGCGATCATGGAGCGGTGGGTGCAGTCCTGCCGTCACGAGCTTCTCGACCGCTGCCTCGTCTGGAACGAACACCATCTTCAGCACGCCTTGCGCGAGTACGAACGCTTCTACAACCAGCACCGAGCCCACCAAGCCCTGAACCAAGCAGCCCCGCTGCGTCCCGCCCCTGACCCGATCACCGATCCCGGTCGAATCATTGACCTGAAGATACGACGGCGAGACCGGCTCGGCGGCGTCCTCCACGAATACTCACATGCCGCTTGACCTGCATGGATGCAATTTTCGGCAGGCGCAATGTTCTGGCGGTCATCGAGCACGCCACCAGGCGCGTCCGTGTGCTCGGCACCACCGCGCACCCGAGCGCCGACTGGGTCACCCAGGCGATCAGGAACCTGGTGATGGATCTGAACGATGCGGGCTGCCGGGCGCGCTATCTGATCCGCGATCGGGATGGGAAGTTCCCCGCCCTGATGGACGAGATCCTCGCCGAGGCCGGCATCAAGACCGTGATCACCGGCATCCGGATGCCGCGCGTGAACTCGATTATGGAGCGGTGGGTGCGGTCCTGCCGTCACGAGCTTCTTGACCGCTGCCTCGTCTGGAACGAACACCATCTTCGGCGCGCCCTACGCGAGTACGAAGGCTTCTACAACCAGCACCGAGCCCATCAAGCCTTGAACCAAGCAGCGCCGCTGCGTACCGTCCCCGATCCGATCACGGATCCAGAGCGAATTACCGACCTGAATGTACGCCGACGAGACCGGCTCGGCGGCGTCCTCCACGAGTACTCACATGCGGCTTGAACTGCATGGATGGAATTTTCGGCAGGCGCAGGGCGGCCGACCAGGGTGGTGAACCGGCGCGCCAGCGTGGGGCGGAAGACGCCCGCCTCCGCGGCCAGGCGGTCGTTGCTCCACGGCGCGGAAGGTTGCGAGTGCATCGCCCGCAGGGCGGCGGCCGTCACCGGGGCGCCCAGTGCGCCGGGCCAGGCTCCGCTGGTGGTCTCGGTCATCCAAGCGCGGATCATGTAGACGAGGAGGAGGTCGAGCAGGTTTGGGAGCGCCACGCAGGAGCCGGGCCGCACCTCGTCCAGCTCACCGGCGAGCAGGTCGATCGCGGCACGGAGTTCGAGGATGGCCACGGTCGCCGACCTGGCGGGCGGGGAGTCCACGGTCAACGAGCAGGTACGCGCGCGGGCGCGGTGGCGACGCTGATGATCGGGGCTCTGGAAGGTGCGATCATGTTAGCTGCGACAGCTCTCCAACGCCAGCGGCGCCGCTCCCGCAGCACCGCCACGTCACCCCGTGCGCAACCAGGTGAATGCCGCGCCGTGAGCGGGTCGGCCTGCCGTATCCGGCCGCAGGAGCCGCCCGTCTAAGCCTTCACCTCCTGGTATGTACGCTTACCGGTGTGACCCGCCGCCCGCACACCCGCCCTCCCGTCCTCGCGGACGTGGCAAGGGTCGCCGGCGTGTCCGTCCCCACGGTGTCTCGGGTGCTGAGCGGGTCCGCGCCGGTGAGCGCCGACAAGCGCAGGCAGGTCCTGCGCGCGATCCAGGAGCTGGGATACCGCCCCAACGCCGCGGCGCGCGCCCTGGTGACTGGCCGGCGCTCCATCATCAGCGTGCTGACCAGCGACACCACCCGGTACGGTTATGCCAGCACGATACGGGGGATCGAGGAGGCCGCCCGCGCGGTCGGCCTGGTGGTCGCCCTGACGATGCTGGACGGCGACGACGAGGAGTCGGCGCGGGTAGCCGTGGACCTCGCGCTCGACCAGCCGCTCGCCGGGATGATCGTGCTCGAGTTCGATATCCAGGGCAGCCGGGCGCTGGCGGCATTGCCCGACACGCTCCCCGTGGCCGCGGTGTCCTCCGCAGGGCAGGGCAGGAGCGTCCCGCGGGCCCTGTTCGACGACCACGCCGGCGCGCGGGACGCGACGAACTACCTGCTCGGGCTGGGTCATCGCACCGTGCACTACGTGGGGATACCGGCCTCCGGCCGGCCGAGCGGGCGGCTGCTGGGCTGGCGGGAGGCGCTGGAGGCGGCGGGAGCCCCGGTTCCGGAGATCGTGGAGAGTGACGGGACCCCGCGCTCGGGCCTCCAGGCCGGCGCGCGCCTGGCCAGGCGCGGCGACGTGACCGCGGTGCTGTGTGGCAACGACGAGGTCGCCTTCGGCGTGATCAAGGCCTTGCAGGACGAGGGTTCGCGTGTCCCCGAGGACGTCAGCGTCGTCGGCTTCGACGACCACCCGCTGGCCGAGATCTGGACTCCTTCGCTGACCACGATGAGCCAGGACTTCGCCGAACTGGGGCGCATGGCGGTCGACTTCCTGCTCGGCAGGCTGGCAGGCGTGCCGGTCGCGGCGGCGCGGTCGACCCCGCGCCTGGTCGTGCGCAAGAGTACCGCTCCGCCCGCCGGCTGACCTCGGCCTAGGAACCCTTGGAACCGCGCGAACGCGTGGCCATGTTCCTTCATGACATTCTCGTGTTGAAAGCGTTATCAGCCTATTTCCCGTGGTCCCCTTGTCACATCGCTTGATAAACGTGTTCATAGCTGAACGCACCGTATGTCCGGCTTAAGGAACGTGATGACGAGCAGAACCATCCAGTGGCGTCCCGGCTCACTCGACCTGGTACTCGAGCGGCCCGAAGACGCTCCGGCCCGCATCGCGAGGCTCGGGACCGCGTCGCCCGCACCGAGCCCCGTGGACCCGTTCCGGGTGCAGCCGCTGGTCGAGCTGATGGTTCTGGGGGAGGGCCGGCGGCTGTCCAACACCCGGTTCACTAACACCGCCGCCGGATCGCGGCTCCGGTTCGTGGACGCCGTCGAGCAGGCGGACGGCGACTGGCGCGAGCTGCGGGTGAGGCAGCGTGACGAGGTGACCGGACTGGAGGCGACCAGTGTCTTTCGCGCCAGGACGGACGTCCCGGCCCTGCGGGCCTGGACCGAGGTCACGAACACCGGGCCGGCGCCCCGGGTTCTGCAGATGGTGTCGTCCTTCGCCTCCGGCGCGCCGGCCGAGACGGCGGACGACGGCGACCTGGTCCTGTGGCGGGCGCGCGCCGACTGGTGCGCCGAGGGCAGGTGGGCGGCCATCCCGCTGTCCGGGCCGGACGGGCTGGCGGACATCAACAGCGAACTGCACCAGCACGACGGCCGGGGCGCGCTCGTCACGGTGAGCAAGAGCACCTGGTCCTCGGGCGAGTACCTGCCGACCGGCGTCCTGGCGAGCGCTAGCACCGGCCGGGCCTGGGGCTGGCAGATCGAGCACAACGGCGCCTGGCGCTGGGAGGTGGACCGCCGCCGCGACGGGGCGAACGCCGTCTCCCTCGTACTGAGCGGCCCCACCGACCTCGACCACCAGTGGAGCACCCGGCTGCTCCCGGGGGAGCGCTTCGTCACTGTTCCCGTGTCCGTCGCTGTGTCCGACGAGGGTTGTCAGGGAGCGCTGGCCGCCCTCACCCGGCAGCGGAGGGCGATCCGCCGCGCGCATCCCACAGGCGACGCGCTGCCGGTCATCTTCAACGACTACATGAACACCCTCATGGGCGACCCGACCACCGAGCGCCTACTGCCTCTCATCGACGCCGCCGCGGAGACCGGCGCCGAGTACTTCTGCGTCGACGCGGGCTGGTACGACGACGGCGGGAACTGGTGGGACAGCGTCGGCGAGTGGCGCCCCTCGACCGGCCGCTTCCCGGACGGCGGGCTCGCCCGGGTCTTCGACCACATCAGGGCCAAGGGCATGCGCCCTGGCCTGTGGCTGGAGCCGGAGGTCGTCGGGGTGCGCAGCCCTGTCGCCGCGATGCTGCCTGACGAGGCGTTCCTGAGCCGGAACGGCGAGCGGGTCGTGGAGCACGGCCGGTACTTCCTCGACCTGCGCCACCCCTCCGCCAGGAAGCATCTCGACGAGGTGGTCGATCGCCTCGTGCACGACTACGGCACCGGATTCTTCAAGCTCGACTACAACGTCACCCCCGGACCGGGCACCGACCGGGACGCGCTCCAGCCGGGAGAGGGACTGCTCCAGCACAACCGGGCCCACCTGGAGTGGCTGGACGACCTGCTCGGCCGCCACCCGGAGGTGATCTTCGAGAACTGCGCCTCGGGAGCCATGCGGGCCGACTACGCCATGCTGTCCCGCCTCCAGCTCCAGTCCACCTCGGACCAGCAGGACTGGCGGCTCTACGCCGCCATCGCAGCGTCCGCGCCCGCCACGATGCTCCCCGAGCAGGCAGGCAACTGGGCCTACCCGCAGCCGGGGATGCCCGCGGAGGCTCTGGCCTTCACCATGATCAACGGTCTGGCCGGGCGCCTCTACCTGTCGGGGCATCTCGACCAGATGAGCCCGGCCGAGCGGGAGCTCGTCGCGGACGGAGTGGCCGTGCACAAGCGGATCAGGGCCGAGGTCGCCACGGCCGAGCCGTTCTGGCCGCTGGGGCTGCCCGCCTGGTCCGACGACATCGTCGCGCTGGGCCTGCGCACCGGTGACACGGTGCGCCTGGCCGTATGGCAACGCGACGGCGGACCGCACGACATCCAGGTGGACCTGCCCGGCCTGCGCGGCCGCCGGCTGCGGGTGGAGACCGAGTATCCGGCGACGCTACCCGGCTGGCAGCACCGGTGGGACGCCTCCACCGCGCGGCTCACGGTCCGTCCTGCCGTACCCGGACCGTCCGCACGCCTGCTCCGCCTGCGGCCGGAGAACTGATCCCTTTCAGCGTGGCAGCCCTCACCTTCACCACACACAAGGAGAATCCATGAAGACGCGAGGCCTTTCCCGCGCGGCAGCCGCCGCCACGTGCGGGGCGCTGCTGCTGGCCGGCTGCTCGGCGGGCAACCCCGGGACGTCCTCAGCCACAGCCGGGTCGGCCCCCACGAGCTGGCCTGACCCGGGCGCCGGCCTGCAGGGGGTGACCCTCACCCTGTGGATGTCGACACAGACCGCCTCGATGGCCGACAACGTCATCAAGGCGTTCGAGGCCAAGACCGGAGCGAAGATCAACAAGGTCGTCATTCCCGACGTCTACGAGACCAACGCGCCGACCAAGCTGGCCACGGGCGCCAAACCGGACCTCGCCACCTGGCAGCCGACAGGCAGCATGCTCGCGCTGCTCAAGCCGTCCACCGACCTGCAGAGCCTGGACGGCGCGCCATGGCTGGCCAAACAGACGCCGGCCATCCAGAAGCTGGGCCAGGTGAACGGGCATCACTACGCGGCCTTCGTCAACGTCCCCTCCGTTCTCGGTGTCTTCTACAACAAGTCGGTGTTCCAGAAGGCGGGGATCACGAGCACGCCCAAGAACTTCCACGAGTTGCTCGCCGACGCCCAGAAGATCAAGGCGAAGGGGGTGGCGCCGTTCTTCGGCGCCGCCGGCGACCAGTGGCCCACCCAGTGGTGGCCACAGGTCCTGCTGGCCGAGGCGTCGAAGAAGGGCCTGTGGGAGCGGGTCAGCCAGAACAAGGAGAAGTTCACCGATCCGGAGATCCTCGGCGCCGTCCGGCAGTTCCAGGACATGGTGAAGCAGGGTCTGTTCAACAAGGACGACAAGACCTCCAAGTACACCGAGTCCGGCCCGGCCCTGCTCAAGGGCGAGGCGGCGATGGTGCTGCAGCTCACCTCGTTCGCGTCGCTGATGCAGTCGACGGCGGACACGGCGACCATAGACCGGGAGATCGGCTGGTTCCCGATCTCCAAGGACGGCAACATCGCCACGTCGGTGCCTGGCGGTGACAATGCCCTGGTCGCCTTCAAGACCGGAGATCCGAAGCGGGAGTCCGGCGCCCGGCAGTTCCTGCGGTTCTGGCTGGAGACCTACTACCCCGACTACGTGAAGTCTGCCGGCACCGTGTCGATCGAGCCCGCCGTACCGGCTCCCGCCGGGGTGCCGGAGGTCGTGAAGCAGGCCACGGCCGCGCTGGACGACGCGGCCGGCTCGATGCAGCAGAACGCCGCGGTGAACCCGGACTTCTACGTGAACCTGGCGAACATGGTCAACGGGACCATGACCCCCGAACAGGTGACCTCCACTACACAGTCGCAGTTCGCCCAGCTCGCCCAGGCACTCGGGATCCAGGGCTTCTGACGGCGGCGGGGGCACGGACCCCCTCCCGCCCCCGCCACCACACTGAAAGGTGTGCAGGATCGCCATGATCCCTTCTCTTTCGGCCGCGTCCGGTCGCTCGCCGCGGCGAGCGGTGTTGTACCCGAGCTCGTTCCTCGCTCCGGCGTTCGCCGTGCTGGCCGTGTTCTTCTTCCTACCGACCGTCTTCAACTTCGTCTACGCCTTCACGGACTGGTCGGCCTTCCATGACGACATCCGCCCCGTGGGGTTGGCGAACGTCAAGGCGGTGCTGTCCAACGGCGCCCTGCTGTCGTCACTGCGAATCACCATCGTCTACGCGGTCCTGGTGGCGATCATGCAGACTGGGTTCGGACTGGGGCTCGCCCTGCTCCTGGAGCGCGACACCCGGATCAACCGGTTCGCCAGGGTCGTCTTCTTCATCCCGGTGCTGATGTCCGCCCTGGCGGTGGGGTACACCTTCCAGGCGCTCCTCAAGCCCGACGGTCCGCTCAACGGGCTCATCGGCGCTCTCACCGGCCAGCACGTGACGATCCCCTGGCTCGGCAGCACCACGTGGACGGTGGTGACGGTGGCCTTCGTGAACTCCTGGAAGTGGATGGGGCTGGCGATGGTGATCTTCCTCGCCGGTCTCAAGACGATCCCGGCCGACGTGCTCGAGGCGGCCAGGATCGACGGCGCCGGCAGGTGGAGGACCTTCCTATCCATCCGGTTCCCGCTGATCGCCCCCGCGGTGACCTTCAACGTCGCGACCGCGCTGCTGGGCTCCTTCAACGGGTTCGACACGATCCTGGCGACCACGGGGGGAGGGCCCGCACAGCAGACCGAGGTGCTCGACATCTACATCTTCCGCGTCTACGGCAACGGCCTGTTCGCCCAAGCGACCACGATGAGCCTCGCCCTCCTTCTCCTGGTCGCTCTGCTGGCCTTCCCTGTCATCGGCTACCTGCGCAAGAGGGAGCGTGTCCTGTGAGGATCTCCACCCGGGGCTGGTCCCGCCTCGTTCACCCGGCCGTCGTCATCATCCTGACCGCCGTCGTCATCGGAATCCCGCTGTGGCTGGCCCTGGTGACCTCCGCCAAGTCGCAAGGCGAGGCGAACCTGCCCGACCTGTCCCTCCCACGGGTGTGGCACCTGTGGGACAACTACTCCCAGGCGTTCGCGCAGGGCCGCATGCTGTGGGCGCTGTTCGGCAGCCTGCTGGTCATGGTGCCGTCCGTCGCCGGGGTACTGATCTTCGGCTCGCTGGCTTCATGGGTGCTGGCTCGGCGGTCAGGGCGCGTCATGGCTGTGCTCTACTCGGCTGCGATCAGCGGGATCATCCTGCCCCCGGCCGTCGTCACGATCGTGCTGCTGCTCCGGCAACTCCACCTCGCCAGCACGCCGATCGGCATGGTGCTGGTCTACATGGGCATGTACATGTCCCTAGTGATCTTCTTCGTCACCGGTTTCGTGCGGACCATACCGGTCGAGGTGGAGGAAGCGGCCCGCATGGACGGCGCACGGCCGCTCGGCATCTTCATCAAGGTCGTCCTGCCGCTGCTGCGCCCGGTCATCGCGACCGCCACGATCCTCATCTGCCTCTACATCTGGAATGACGTCTTCTACGCCTTCTTCGTGCTCGGCGGAGGGACGTACTCGACACTTCCCCTGAACCTGTACTCGGTGGCGAGCAGCAACCTGTATCAGAACAACTGGAATCTCGTTTTCGCGTACGTCGTGCTCATGAGCCTGCCGCTGGTCGTCGTCTTCGTCGTCGCCCAAAGACGGATCATCTCCGGCATCACCGGAGGAGCCGTCAAGTGACGGTGGTCCGCTACTGGTTGGCCGGCGGCGTCGGGCGGCCTGCGCGACCTGTACCTGCGCGGGTTCATCGGCGAGGTCGAGCACTTCCTGCGATGTGTGCGCGAGGGGGTATCGCCCGTCTCCTCGGCGGAGGACAACGTCAAACCATGGCGCTCTGCGACGAACTGCTCAGACGTTCGCAATGATCGCTCTCCGGCCTTCGGCGTTCACCCCTGCACCAGGTGATCGGCGCGTTCGACTTGCGGCCGCGCGGTTCACCTGGAGCATCGGCTCGCACCGTTTCAAGGCGGCCGGCTCGGT